>JAPLJZ010000251.1 GCA_026388335.1 Deltaproteobacteria bacterium | reverse complement strand
CTAACCATACTCCTTATGCTGAGCGGCTGCGGCTACGGTTTCTCACCCGGGGGGGAGTATATAGATCCGGATGTCCGGAAGATCTTCGTCGAACCCTTCGCCAACCGGACTAGCCAAGCCAACCTGGAAGACACCATCCGCCTGGCCATCACCGACTGGTTCGTAAGGGGAAAACGGTTTCAGATCGTCGATAACGAGGCTCAGGCCGACGCCATTTTCCGGGGCACGGTCAAAAGCCTCACGACATCCCCTCTCTCCTCCCGAACAACAAATCTGGCTGCGGAAGAACGGATGACGTTAACGCTGGAGCTATCCTTTGATGACAGGAGGACAAAGAAAGTTATCTGGAAGGACGCTAATTTTTCCGGCACTCAGGATTACCCGGTGGCGAATGTCAACGACACGGAAACGGCACGCAAAAATGCCCTCACAAAGCTATCCAGGGATACCGCTGAGAGGGCATATCGCATGATGATGTCTGGCTTCTAATCAGGCTGCGGCCTGGAGGGCGTTCACTTTCCTGGTTAGTCGGGAAATCTTGCGGGAGGCGTTCTTCTTATGGAAGATGCCTTTGGCGGCAGCCTTGCTGATTTTGGGAATTACGGCAATGAGAGCCGCCTTGGCTCCATCCTGTTCCTTCTTCTCGACTGCCTTGACGATGGATTTAATCTCCGTTTTTACACTGGAACGGATAGACGCATTTAGCAGACGCCGGCTTTCGCTCTGCTTCATTCTCTTAATCGCTGACTTATGGTTGGCCAAAAAACTTCCTCCTTCATCCTTATTCAATCAAGGGGACTCTTTTATATAAATTGCCGACTTCTGTCAAGAATAAATTGCGCAAGCCCGGAGGTTAGATGAAAACAGGTCATGATGTAGCCATAATTGAGGTTGGTCCCCGGGATGGCCTTCAGAACGTAGCAGCCTTTGTGGAAACGGCGCAGAAGGTTTCTCTTATCCGGCGTCTCGCTGCCAGCGGTCTGAAGGAAATTCAAGCCGGCGCTTTTGTCAGCCCCCGGGCAATTCCCCAGTTCCGGGACATGAAAGAGGTTGTAGCAGGAATAATAGCCTTGCCGAAGGTACGGTTTTCCGCGCTTGTCCCCAATCTCCAGGGGGCCCGCGAAGCTGTCAAAAGCGGTATTGAAAAGTTGATCTTCTTCTTTTCCCTCAGCGAATCCCACAATCTCAACAATGTTCGCCAGACGAAGGAAGCATCGCTCAAAGGACTGGAAGTTATCCAAAAAAACTTGGCTGCCGAGGCGCCTGTCGAACTTTGCGTTGCCTTGGCGACAGTTTTCGGTTGTCCCTTCGAAGGATACATGACTACCGATCAGATTCTTAAAGATATTGAGAAGATCGCTAATATGGGCATCAAAGAGATCACCCTCTGTGACACCGTCGGTTTCGGCAACCCCAGGCAGGTGGAAGAGGTTACGGTTGCCTGTCTGAAGGATTTTCCGGAAATCACCTTTGCCGTTCATTTCCACAACACCAGAGGATTGGGTCTCGCCAACGCCCTGCGGGCTTACGATGTCGGCATCAGGAGATTTGACGCCGCCGTGGGGGGATTGGGCGGCTGTCCCTTCGCCCCCGGCGCCTCCGGAAATATCGCCACCGAAGATCTGGTATTCATGTTCAATGAAATGGGGATACCAACCGGAATCGACATGGACTCCCTCCTGAACGTCTCCAGCTACCTGAAGGAGATTCTGCCCGGAGTAATCCTGTCCAGCGCGGTTTACCAGGCGGGATTGCCGAAGACGCAGACATCCGGACCGGAATGCGGCACACCGAACGGAAATCCCCCCTTCCCCGCTCACCAGGAATGGTGATGACGGTCACCATTCCAGCGTATAATTACGGGGTAATGTTGAAAATCAGGTAAAATCGACACTATATACAGGAGAGAAATGATGCTTAATCGAGAAGAGGCGTTACTGGTAGTTATCGACATCCAGGGGAATCTCTATCTGGCCATGGATGAAAAGGAATTTCTTCTGACCAATACGGTAAAACTGGTCAAGGGGATCAATATTCTTGAAATTCCTATCATTTTAACGGAGCAAGTAAAGATCGGGCCGACGATCCCTGAACTTGCCCGTATGATGCCCGATGTAAAACCGATAATCAAGAACAGCTTCAGTTGCTGCGGCGATGCACAATTCCTGGAGGCACTGATCGCCTCGGGGAAAAAACAGGTCCTCGTCTGCGGCATCGAAGCCCACGTGTGCGCCTATCAGACATCCATGGACCTGATGGAGCGGGGATTCGAGGTTTACGTAGTCGCCGACGCCGTTTCGTCCCGCACGGCCGGCAACCGGGAAATCGGCATTCAGAAACTACTCGCCTCCGGCGCCATCCTGACGAGCACTGAGATGGCCCTCTTTGAGCTCCTGAAGACAGCAACGGACCCGAAGGCAAAAGATTTGTTCCGGATTATAAAATAGCCGTCCAAGTCGTGCTATTTGAGCTTCTCCAGCTCTGTGATCAGCACTTCCAGAGACGGCCGCTGGTTAATATCGTGGACGTCTATGTAGCGGATGATCCCTTTTTTATCGATGATAAATATGGCCCGCTCCGCGACGCCGTCGGTCCGCAGGATACCGTATTGCTGAGCCACTTTTCCGTGGGGATAGAAATCAGACAAGACAGGAAACCAGAGCTTCCCCATCTGGTTGGTCCATGAGAAGAGGGTCGGGATGTTATCCACGGTGATGCCTAAGAGTATGGCGTCGTGGGCGTCGAACATATCCCGGACAATGTTGTATCCCGGCCACTGGTCGGAACAGACAGGTGTCCATGCGGCGGGTACAAAAGACAGGACAACATTTTTCTTGCCCCGATACTGGCTGAGGGCGATTTTTCCCCCTGCTACGGCGGGCAGGGTGAAATCCGGTGCTTTCTGACCCACCTTGACTTTCAACTTGCTGTCTATGGGCTTCAGCACACCGGGATTGTAAATGTTTTCCTTATAGGCGTCGGAAAGAGCGAAGACCGGCTGGGCCAGGAAAATGGCGATCAGAACGCCGCCAAACAATAACATGGTTGCATTAAAACCGTTTGCTTTGATTTTCATAATTTCCTCCTCTTCCCTATTTTATCCCCGACAGGCGGACCATCTCCGCCAGAAAGGCATCGACATCGCCGAATTCACCCAATTTTGAATAAAAGATGCGATGGGAGCCGTCAGAATTGATCTTTACCCCGATAAAGTACGGCGTCCGCGGCTCGCCTAACTTCTGGTGGATTTTAAAATCACCATCGGAATACAGGGGAAAATTGATGCTGTATTTTTTTCTGAAGACATCCACTTCATAAGCAGAGTTTCCCACCCCGATACCAACGAGCCTTATCTTGCTCTTCAGTTTTTGACTTGCCTGAATCTTATCATAGAGCTTATTGACGTTGGGCGCCTCTTTCTGACAATAGGGACAGTACATGCTGAAAATTTCAATAATAACAACTCCATCCTGCGGTTTCGGCAAGCTGAAACCGGGACTTAAATCGGGGAGGACGCCCCCGACGGCCGGGAGAGGTGCCGTCCAGCCCATCGATCCGCCCAGAAGAATCATGAGCATCAACATTATCGAGATTCCGTATTTTATTTTAATCATTTTCCTGCCCCTTCTTTTCAGATTTCCTAAAGTCAAGTTATTTCATTAACCTTTACGGCCTATATTAAACACTCTTTGGTGATTGGCAACCATGAATTCTTATCTGTATAGACAAAAAAAGGGACCTGCTCATTCCGAACAGGTCCCTTGATGTTTCAGATCTTCATTATTTACCCGTTAGTGATGTCCCGTTGCCGATGGTTTTTCCTCCCCATAGACAATCAGCGTCCCGTGCTCTTCCATCTCCTTGAGCCACTTGGGGTGCTGCTTCTTCAACCAGGCACGGCTCACCCAGCCTGTCAGCATCGCATCCAGAGAACCGGGGGAACCAATCGTTCCCAGGTACAGGTGGACGAAGAAGAAGGCAAAGATCACCACAAACCCTAAGGCGTGCAGCACAAACATCAACCGCACGATCATCGGGGGGAAGCTCAGGGGGAACCACATCACCAGACCCGTCAGGAACATGATGACGCCAAATCCCGCGACGGCCAGGAAAAACATCTTCTGCCCCGGATTGTACTTGCCCACCTCGGGGGGATTATCAACATGCCAGAGGTAACCGCCGGCACACCTGATCCATTCCAGATCCTCGGGCATGGAGAAAATCCCCGCCTCCTTCCACCACATGCGGATGGTGAAGTACAGGGCCACGCCAAAGAAGACTCCTGTGAAATTATGAACGTACTTCAGGGACTTGAGGCCTCCCATCAGGTCACCGATGAAGTTAAAGGACTGATACATCATCCCCAACCCGGTAATACACAATGCTATACACGACAGGGCCAGGCTCCAGTGGACAATCCTCTCAAAACCGTCTGTTGCTTGAATTAATCCCTTTCTCATGGCTTATTCACCTCCCTTTTCTTCTTTGCCGGGCTCATCGGGCAGCTTTGGTCCATGCAGGATGTAATGGAGGAACGACCCCGCCAACACGCCTCCCGCCGCCAGTAAACTTAGCGGCTTCAGCATGTCTTTCCAGACAATGATCGAGAACGGCACGCTGGGCTTGTCGGGCAGGGCGTCATATACTCTTGGTTTTTCCGTCAGCACATAAATGACATGGGTCCCGCCGACGAACTTGTCGCCGTAGACATTAGCGTCGCCCCCCAACTCCTTGGCCCTGGCATATGCCTTTTTGATCATGGCATTCTTATCGCCGAAGCTGATTGCCCCCGGCGGACAGGCCTTGGCGCAGGCGGGGATTAAATCCGCCTCGAGACGGCTCAGACACAAATCGCACTTATAGATCTTGTCCGTGACCCGGTCATATCTGGGAATGTTAAAGGGACATGCGGAAACGCATTCCTTACAGCCGATACAGAGACTGTTGGTGACGGCCACCGTGCCGAAGTCCGTATAGTGGAGCGCCCCGCTGGGGCAAACCTTCACACAGGACGCATCGGTACAGTGCATACAGCCGTCTTTTCTGAAGAGCCACTTGACTTTGTCTTTCTCGGCAATTTCCTGGAACCGGATCAGGGTCCAGGTGTTCGACTGTAAGTCGGGTGGATTCTGATAGGTTCCATAATTCTCGGTCTGTTTTGCCGGCTGCTGATTCCACTGTTTACAGGCCAACTGACAAGCCCGGCAGCCAGTACATTTTGAAACATCGATTAGTTTTGTTTTTTCAGCCATAATCTCTCACCCCCTCACTTCTTGGAAACATCGATTAGTTTTGTTTTTTCAGCCATAATCTCTCACCCCCTCACTTCTTGATCACATTGACCATGAAGGCCTTGCTCTCAGGAATCATGGTATTGGCGTCGCCAATAGTTGACGTCAGCAGATTGGCTGCATCACCGTAGGTAAAGACCTCGGCCTTCTTGTCGCCCGGACTGTATTTCCGGTCTTTTGTCGTGATCCAGCCGAAGTGCCAGGGAATGCCCACTTCGTGAATAGTGTTGCCGTCGATATTAAAGGGTTTGAACCGATGGGTCACGATGGCCGTACATTCAACCTGACCCCGCGGTGACTTTACGATCGTCTTGTCGCCATTCCGGATACCCTTCTCCCTAGCCAGCTCGACGCTCATCTCTACAAACATCCCCGGCTGCATTTCCGCCAGCCACGGACACCAGCGGGTCAGAACACCCGTCTGCCAATGTTCGCTGACCCGGTAGGTCGAACAGATGAAGGGGAAACGGGGATCGCAACTGCCGACGCCCGAGTAAACATCCAGATCGGAACCGACGCCGGCTTTATCAAAGCGTTTGATCGCCGGATTGTTCTTCTGGGGCGACATCATATTTTTCTCCACGGGGCACTCCAGAGGTTCGTAGTGCTCCGGGAAAGGACCGTCGGCCAGACCGGGGCCAAAGAGACTGGCCACGCCGTCGGGCTTCATGATAAAAGGAGGCCGTCCCGAACCGGGATCGCCGACACCGTCAGGCACGTCGCCAACCCATTTAGTTCCATCCCAGGTTATGACGGCCCGCTTGGGATCCCAGGGTTTACCGTTTAGATCCACCGACGCGCCGTTATAAATAATCCGGCGGTTGACCGGCCAGGACCACGCCCATTCGGGATACAGACCGATACCGGTAGGATCACTCTTACCCCGGCGAGCGGCCATGTTTACCGCGCCATAGGACCCGCAATAGACCCAGCAGCCCGATGACGTCGAACCGTCATCCTGAAGCCAGGCAAAGGCGGGCACCGGTTCGCCCTTCTTGAATTCCTTGAACTCCCCTTTCTTGTTGGGGACCTCAACCTTTTTATCTTCCAGGAAGAAACCGTTGATTTCCTTGGCCACCATCTGGGGATCATAGTGGAACTGGCCGGCAACGGTCTTTTTCCCATAGGGCCAGGTAAGTTTCATGAGCGGATCAGCAAAAGCGCCGGGCTGTTTTGCATAAAGCTCTTTGACCTTAAAGAAGATCTCGCTCATGATGTCGCCGTCAGGAAGGGCCACGCCCGGAGGATTAATGGCCTTGAAGCGCCACTGCTGCAACCGGCTGCTATTGGCAATGCTTCCTTCCTTTTCGATGGAAGCAGCGCAAGGGAGCATGAAGACCTCCGTCTTGATCTTCGTGGGATCCATACCGGGACCCCTCCAGAAGGAACCCGTTTCGTTGTCGAAGAGATTGACGTTGACCATCCAGTCCAGTTTTCCCATCGCTGCCCGGACCTTATTGGAATGGGCGCCGCTACAGGCGGGGTTCATTCCCCAGGCAAAGAAGCCGCTGAACTTACCCTTGTACATCTGGTCGAAGATTTGGAGCCAGGAGTAGTTGACCCCGTCGTCGATTTTGGGCATCAGGGCATAGGCTTCTTCCAGGGAAGCGTTCATGCCGTACATGGAACGGAGGAAGCTGGCCGAATACTTAGGCGTGTTTTTCCACCAGTTGAGGCTGTTCTTTTCTTTGGTGGTGGGGGTCCGCTTCTCGTTAAAATCTTTCAGGGTCTTCAACGAAGCCGTCGGGGCTCCCAGATAACCCGGCCAGATGTGGAACAGCAGCCCATGGTCCGTAGAACCCTGGACATTGCCTTCGCCGCGCATGGCCGCAACACCGCCGCCGGCGATGCCCATGTTGCCGAGAAGGAGTTGAATGATGCACATCGTCCGAATGTTTTGGACGCCCACGGTATGCTGGGTCCAGCCCATGGCGTAAAGCTCAACGCCGGCCTTATCGGGCTTACCGGTGGATGCATATATCTGGTAAATTTCAATCAATTTATCCTTCGGCGTCCCGGTAATCTTGGAAACAAGCTCCGGTGTGTACCGGGAATAATGCTTCTTCAGGAGCTGGAACGCGCAGTTTGGGTCTTGGAGGGTCGGGTCTTTCTTGATGACCCCATCCGCACCTGTCTGATAAGACCAAGTGTCTTTGTTGTACTTGCTGCCCTCCAATCCGGAGAAGACGCCATTGTTGTCGCCGGGAAGCTTGAACGCCGGGTTCACCAGGAAGGAGGCATTCGTATAATTCTTTACATATTCATCAAAATACAGATTATTCTCGATGATGTACTTGATCATACCGCCGAGGAAGGCGATATCTGTCCCTGACCGCAGGGGGGCATAGACATGGGATTTGGCCGCTGACTGGGTGAACCGGGGGTCCACACAGAGCAGTTTTGCCCCTCTTTTGTCTATGGCTTCCTGAATCCACTTGAAGGAAACAGGGTGATTGGAAGCGGGGTTGCTTCCCATAATGAGGATCACATCCGCATTGCGGAAATCG
>JAPLJZ010000093.1 GCA_026388335.1 Deltaproteobacteria bacterium | reverse complement strand
CCCGACGATATCGAATACTATACGCACCGGAGCGGACGCACGGGCAGGGCCGGCAAATCGGGAATTTCCATTGTTATTGTCAATTTAAAGGAAATTTTTAAGATCAGGCAGATTGAAAAACAGATAGGAAAGAAATTTGCGGCTGTAAAAATCCCTACGGGCAGTGAAGTCTGTGAAAAACAACTCTATCATCTTGTCGATAGGGTGAAGAATACCGAGATTCAGCATCAGGAAATAGAAGCCTTTCTGCCGGCGATCTATGAACAACTGCAAGGAATCAGCAAGGAAGAAATCATCCAGCGCTTTGTCTCTGCCGAGTTTAACCGATTTTTAAGCTATTACCGGGATGCCCCCGACATCAACGTCGAATTAAAGAAAAGAGAGGGAAGTAGCGGAGTCGCCCGTCTGTTCGTCAATATGGGGCTAATGGAAAGATTCACGCCAAAAAGCATTAAAACATACCTCGTGGAAACGGCAAAAATAGCGGATCTTCGTATTATAAATGTTGATGTAATGAAAAGCTGCTCTTTCTTTGAAACCGATGCGGGGCAGGCAGCACCTCTGATTGCGGCTTTTAAAAAAGTGGGTTTCAAGGGCCGCCGGGTTCATATCGAATATGCCGACCGAAAATATAACAAAGAAAAAGGAAATAAGGGATTTTCTAAATCCAGAGATTTCTCCTTCGCGAATAAGAAGAGAAAGAGATTTTAATCCGCATTGTTGGGGACAGATTTAAATCTGTCCCCGTCCCCCTACTCCCTACTCCATCTTGAACCAGATATAGGTCGTCCCGGAGATAACCGCCTGGTAGAGGTCGTGGACGATGTTTGTGAACAAGGCCAATCCCAGCCGGTCCAGCTCCGCTTCATCGGCGGCCATGAGGTTTTCGGGCATTTTCACATCCTTCAGGTTGGCCAGGCGCTTCCCATAAATCATCTCCACCCGCAGTTCTCCTTCGTAAAGATTAATCCGTAGCGCCAGGGCATTCTCTCCTTCCCCTCCCCCCGGACCGGTAATGTGGACAAAGATTTCCTCACAGGCCAACTGGAGGCGCTGGATCTGTTCTTGCGGGAGATCGAGCTTGTCGCCCACTTGGGAAATATGATCTGCCAAAACCGGCAAATTGTCCAGCCCAGACGGGACACTGGTCGTATAACCGCGCCTTTCCGTCAGGTAAAAGAGCAGGCTCAGAACGACCGCCGCCAGCCCTCCGGCGGCGACACCGCTATTTAAAAACACACTCAGAGAAAGGGGGAAAAGATCGGGGAAAAAATGACCCGATTCGGCGACCATGCCGACACATAAGGAAATGCCGAGGAGCAGGCCCGAGCGATGGGTGATGCCCCGGGAAAATATCAGCTCCAGACCCGACGGCAGCATCATGGCAGCTAGTCCCATAAGGAAGCCGCCGAAGACGGGAGAAGGCAGGTTGACGAGGGCCATGCTCATCTTCGGGGAAAAGGGCAGGGCAATAAGCATGATCGCACCGCAGACGCCGACGGTGCGGCTGGCCACACCGGTGATTTTTTGCACGGAAATGTTTTCCGAGTAGGTCTCGTTAGGTATGGTCCCCGCGAAACCGGTGATGACATTCCCCAGGGCATCACCGTACATGGTCCCCTGAATGACGTTGTAATTGATGGGTCGAGGTTTGCGGTGGGATACTTTCTGCACCGCCATACTGTTGCCGATGGCCTGAACGCCGTTGATGACGGTAAGGACGGCCAAGGCGGTAAATAACGGTAAATAATCGATATTCAGGTCAAAGGTCAAACCCGGCCACGTACCGGGGAACGCCCCCAGCCAAGGGTGGGCCAGGAGATCGTGGAATTGAAACTGCCCGAGCATCCAGGCGGTGAAGAGGCCACCGGCCATACCGATCAGGGGGCACCAGAGCCTCAGGAATCTGTTGCCGAAGAGGGACAGCCCCAAGAGGATGCTCACGGCCGCGAGCCCGGTGAGCAGGTTTTCCCAGGAATTATAAAAGTTCTGCCCTTTTTCGCCCACCCACTCATTGACGCTCACCGGTACCAGACTCAGGACGACGAGCAGGAGGATCGCGCCGCCAACGGTGGGCGTGACAATATGACGTAAATGGCGCAGGAAATAAGCCATCAGGATCTCGATGGGGGCCACCAGGATGCTCAGCGTGGCCAGCAGGGGAAATCCGCCGGCTTTGACTGTTGCTATGCTGCCGGCCAGATAGGCGGCCGAACTGCCCATAAACAAAGTATAACCGGCGCCGAACCTGCCAAACCGCAGGACCTGGATCAGGGTAGTGATGCCGGAGGCGACCCCGGCGGCGCAAGAGGCAAAAAGAATGTGCTCCATGGGGGCGCCGGCGTGCCTGCCGATGATCACCGGCAGCAGCGATATCTCACTGTAGATGATCATCACATGCTGTATCCCCATGATCAGGGCCAGCCACAGGGGCGTTTTGTCATTGACCTCGTAAACGAGATTGTTGGACTTGAGGCTCATTGAGAATAAACCGTTGCACTAATATTTTCGTGTACCGTATCACATGCCTGATGCGATGATAAGAAAAATGAATTCCTTCAAAACATCATTAATTCTCCTTGTCGCAAGCTCTTTTGTATGCTAATATGAATGCAAATAATGAAGCATATTTGGAGACAAAATGAGAACAACGACATTCCGCGTCAGTGAAAGATCAAAGCATATCCTTGCTGAATTTTCCGCCCGCGAGGGAAAATCTATGCAGGCGATTGTGGAACAGGCCATCGAATATTACCGACGCCAGCGTTTTCTGGAGGGTCTGGCGGACGATTTTGCCTCCTTGCGGGCTCGTCCCGGCGATTGGAATGAAGAGACGGAAGAACGCAGCACTTGGGACGTCACCCTATCTGATGGGGACAAACCATGAACACCGTCGCTCCTTCTCGCGGACAAATCTGGCTGGCCGATCTCAATCCCACCCGTGGCCATGAGCAATCCGGAGTGCGCCCATGCCTGGTAATCTCTGTTGATTACTTCAATAACAGTCCCGCCGGTCTTGTCATTGTCCTTCCCGTCACGACTAAGGCCAAGGGCGTTCGTTCTCATGTAGCGATCGCGCCGCCGGAGGCTGGCCTTAAGGAACCCAGTTTCGTGAAGTGCGAGGACCTCCGATCCATCTCTACAGAACGTCTGGTCAGCCCTTGGGGGATTGTCAAAAGGGAAACGATGGAGGCAGTTGAAGATCGCCTCCGGATTCTCCTCGGTCTGTAATAATTTTACGGGATTGACGCAAAACATCGTAAAAAACCCTTCATGGCCATCGTGAAATAAATGAAGTCCATATGCGATCTTGAGACCACTTCAAGCAAAAACGGCAACTTCTGGCCCGTCAGGTAATATGCGTTCTGGTCTGTAAATAGCTGTTAAAAACAATTTTCTGGATTTGCTGAGTATTTGACGATAATGGGTCGAAGTACGCAGATACGGAAAGGTGATTTTTTAGGTGATCGAGGAGATCCACTTCTTCCTGCTATACGTAACAAAATGATGGTTGACAGTTTATAGTCAAGCGATCATTATCTATCTGTTTTTCTTATTGATATAAGAAAAAGGAGGTAGAGATGATTAGCAGCGGCATAAATTTACGTCAGGCCAGATTATTATCTGACACATATGAAGTAGGTCCTTTTGACTTTGATGATTTCTCAGGAAATCTTCAATCCCCTCTTGGTTTTCCTCCCGGATTATATCCAGACAGTAGTATCATAACCCTTCACAAATTATTGAGGCGACTTCCAGGGATTGATTTGCCGTGTAAGGATCACCTTGATGCGTATCTTCGCCATTTGACCCGCCGTAATCGCAGGCCCAAGACGTTGTACAGTGTGTTTACGTCGATTGTTTTCTTTCTTGGTATGATCAAGGACAGCGGTAAAGATCGTCTTGAGGATATCACCAAAGGGGATATCGAGGCGTTTATCGAACGGGAGCAGGATCGGGGAATCAAGATTACGACGGTCAGGACCAGGCTTGTGAGCATTCTCGCCTTTTTGCGTTACTGGATGGAAGAGGGGATTGTTTCACACGAGGTGTTTTTCCGGAGGATCCGGTTGCAAATGCCGGAACGGTTACCCCGTGCGATGGACCCAGACGATGTACAGAAGCTGCTATCTGTTATTGCCGATACACGGGATCGCGCGATGATCATGGTGTTATTACGAACGGGGATGCGAATCGGGGAGCTGCTGAGTACGAGAATTATCGATGTCCATCTCAAAGAGCGCAAGATAGAGATTTATGAGGGGGAGAAGAATCGTTTGGGGAGAGTCGTATATCTTAGTGAGGATGCCGTCTGCGCTTTGGAGGCCTGGTTCCGCGAGAGGGCAAAGTGGAAGGAGTATGTTTTCCATGGTCGAGGGCGAATGAATGAGCGGATATGCTACAGTACTGCTCGTACAAGGTTTATGCGATGTGTTCAAAAGGCCGGCCTGATCCAAAAGGGATACACGGTCCATAGTCTTCGCCACACATTTGCCACGGAGCTTCTCAATGCCGGGATGCGCTTGGAATGCCTCCAAGTTCTTTTAGGACATCGGGGCATAGAAGAAACGCGGCGCTATGCCCGGCTTACCGATAAAACACGTGAAGAGGAGTATTTTAAAGCCATGTCCAGAATAGAAAGGGGGGATAACCGCAATGATGACCGACAGCCTCATGAACTGGCGGCGATACTTGAAGCGACGGAACTGCTCGCCCAACACGATTAAGAACTATATGAATACCATCAAGGCCTTTATCATTTGGCTGGATGTACCGGTAGAAAACGTGACGCACGCGAAGGTCTCGCATTACATCGATCATCTTATGAGAAAAAGGCTCAAGCCCAAGACGATCAACTGTAATGTGAATAGCGTTCGCCAATTTTATCACTATCTGCGTGAAGAGGAGCATGTATCCATCATAAATCCCGTTCGTCAGAGTCATGCCCTCAAAATGCCCAAGCCCCTCCCCCGGCACTTGCGAGATGAGCAAGTGGAAGCTTTCTTTGGCGTTGTGAAAGGCTTTCGGGATCGGGCCATGTTCATGTTGATGCTCAGGTGCGGTCTTCGTGTGGAGGAAGTTGCCAACCTCTGCCTGGGTGTGTTGGATTTCAAACAACAAAAAATCATCATTGAAGATGGCAAAGGTTCCAAAGATCGGGTCGTCTATATGAGCAATGACGCTTTCCTTGCCATGGCAGGCTATCTCCGAGTGAGGCCGCCATCCAAATCCAAAAAGATCTTTCTGGTCGAAAAAGGTACCTTTAGGGGGAATCCCATCTCCATTCGCGGCATACAGAAGCGTATGGAGTATTATGCCCATAAGGCGAAACTCCGAGTTTCTTGCCACCATCTCCGGCACACGATGGCCACACAACTGCTCAATGCAGACGCCGATCTCTGCACCATCCAGGATCTTCTTGGACACAGTAATGTAAAAACCACCCAGCGGTATTGCCGGGTATCAAATCTAAAAGTTCAGAGGGATTACTCTAAGGCGATGGAGGTGATAATGCAACGAACGGTTTGCAGCCAAAACAAGGGATCATATGGTTAGGAGGAGTTACCCACAACCGCCCGCGCCCCCGCCCTGCTCCACAAAAAGCTGTGGGGGCGGCCATGGATAACTCCTTGCGGTTGATCTGGTAACATTGTCATCAGAAATCAACTTGACGGATGCAGGACTTTATGACAATAGGAAACGCAACATAACATATCAACATCAATAAGAAAATCAGATTTTGTTACGTATAGCTTCCTG
>JAPLJZ010000065.1 GCA_026388335.1 Deltaproteobacteria bacterium | reverse complement strand
TCTTTGGCGAGGGCATTTCCCGGGAAGGAGATCTCCTTGACCTGGCGGCGGAAAACGCCATTATCGAAAAGAGCGGCGCCTGGTATTCCTACAAGGGTGACCGCTTGGGGCAGGGGAGGGACAATACGCGGATTTTCCTGAAAGAGCATCCCGAAATCCTTAAGGAGATAGAGGCAAGGGTTATGGACAAGTTCGGACTGAAAACCAGAACCTCGGAATAATGAAGATCCATGGAGGAGCGTTCGGAGTTTAACAAGGCGAAAAAGGTCTGCTGGCGACTCCTGGCCCTGCGGGATCACGGTGAACGGGAACTGGCAGGGAAACTAAAAAATAAAGGGTTTGAAGACGAGATTATCGCGGAGGCGATTGATTATTTTCGCGAACTGGGGTATTTGAGCGACCATGTCTTTGCATCAAGCCAGGTGCGGAGACTGGCGACGGGAAAAGGGTACGGGAATCGTAAGATCGCCTCTTTCCTTCTTGAAAAAGGGTTCTCCGAAACCATTATAGCGGAAGCGATCAACACTGTCCGGCAAGAGTGGAGCGAAGCGCAGGCATTAACATCTTTGATCAGAAAAAAAACAACCAGCGGGAACATCCGGAACGATCTGAAAGGGAAGCAACAGCTTGTCCGATATCTCATGGGCAGGGGATTTCCCCCAGGATTGATTTTCGAGATAATTAACCGAGTGGAGGAGGAAGACGGGCATGACGATGACAGCAAGTGAAATCAGGGATAAATTTTTGAAATTTTTCGAGGCCCACGGACATACTATCGTTCCGAGTTCCAGCCTTATCCCTAAGGACGATCCGACCCTTTTGTTTACCAATTCGGGGATGGTCCAGTTCAAGGACTGTTTTCTGGGGCTGGAGGACCGAGGCTACACGCGGGCCACAAGCTCACAGAAATCCGTCCGGGCCGGAGGCAAGCACAACGATCTCGAAAATGTCGGTTATACGGCTCGTCACCATACTTTCTTCGAGATGCTGGGAAATTTTTCCTTTGGCGACTATTTCAAGAAGGAGTCCATCGCCTGGGGCTGGGAGTTTCTAACTGAAACGATGGCCCTTCCCAAAGAGAAGCTCTGGATCACGATTTATCAGGACGACGATGAGGCCTTCGAAATCTGGAACAAGCAGATGGGGGTCCCGGCGGAGCGCATCGTCCGGATGGGAATGGAAAGTAATTTCTGGATGATGGGAGAGACCGGTCCCTGCGGTCCCTGTTCGGAGATCCTCTATGATCAGGGCTCGTCTGTGGGTTGCGGCCGTCCGGAATGCTCCGTCGAGTGCGACTGCGACCGCCACCTCGAGATCTGGAATCATGTCTTCACCCAGTTTGACCGGGACAAGGATGGTAACTTACATCCCCTACCGAAACCTAACATAGACACCGGTATGGGGCTTGAGCGTCTGGCCGCCATTGTTCAGGGTGTGCAGAGCAACTATGATACGGATCTGTTCACCCCGATTATTCAAGGGATCGCCAGGATTAGCGGGCGGGTTCATGGAACCAATGCGGATGCGGATGCGTCCATGCGGGTGATTGCCGATCATAGCCGGGCCGTTACCTTTCTGATTGGCGACGGCGTCCTGCCCAGCAATGAGGGGCGGGGCTACGTCCTCCGGCGGATCCTCCGGCGGGCGGCCAGGCATGGGAAACTTCTTGGCCTCGACCGGCCCTTCCTCCACGATGTTGTTTCCATCGTGGTTGATACAATGAAAGATGCATATCCGGATCTTATCGAAAAAGAATCATTTATCCGAAAGGTTATGATTAATGAAGAGCAGCGCTTCATCGAAACCCTGGATACGGGACTCCGGATCTTGAGTGAGGAAGTGGCTATCCTCATGAGTAAAGGCGAAAAAATTATTCCCGGAGAGGTTGTCTTCAAGCTCTATGACACCTACGGCTTTCCCGTGGATCTGACGGCGGATATCGTCCGCAAGGACGGCCTTTCTCTCGATATGGAAGGTTTTGAAAAGGCCATGGAAGCTCAACGGGAGAAGGCTCGGGAATCATGGAAGGGGAGCGGCGAACAGGCCTTTGCCGACAGCTATAAAAGGCTTTCTGTCCGGGGGATTGCCACAACGTTCATCGGTTATCACGGCATTACGGAAGCCGCGGCAAGGGTCACGGCAATTCTGAAAAAAGACGCCGAAGTGGATGAGGTTTCAGCGGGGGATAATGCCGAAATCTTCCTGGAAGAGACGCCGTTCTACGGTGAGAAAGGTGGCCAGGTGGGGGATACGGGGGTCATTGCCGGCGACGGATACCTTTTTGAGGTCTGGGATACCCAATGTCCGACGGATAACCTGATTACCCATATCGGCAAGGTAAAACAGGGAACAATCAAGGTAGGGGATGTCGTGAATCTCAAGGTGGACGAAGCTACTCGGCGGGCGACGGAGGCTCACCACTCGGGAACCCATATCCTTAACGCCGCCCTGAAGCAGACGCTGGGAGATCATATCAAGCAGGCGGGTTCGTCGGTGTCGCCGGAGCGTCTCCGTTTCGACTTTACCCACTTCTCCCGGATCGAGCCCGAGGAACTGGATGCTATCGAAACCATTGCAAACGACTATATCCGCCGGAATGCCGATGTAAACACCCGGATCCTTCCCAAGGAAGAGGCCATGAAAACCGGGGCGGCGGCGGTCTTTGATGAAAAGTACAGCGATAATGTCCGGGTGGTAAAAATGGGCGATTTCAGCATGGAACTCTGTGGTGGAACCCATGTAAGCCGCACCGGCGACATCGGCGCCCTCAAGGTTATCGGTGAATCGGCCGTGGCAGCGGGCGTCCGGAGGATCGAAGCCGTGACGGGCGCCGAGGCCATTAAATACTTCAAGGCCGTTGAATCAGAGCTCAAGAAGGCGGCGGGCCTCCTCAAGACCAATCCATTGGAACTCGCCGAACGAATCGAGAAGATCCAGAAACACCAGAAGGAACTGGAAAGAGAAATCGATGCCCTCAAGGGCAAACTGGCGGCCAAGGATTCGGCGGATCTGATCGGCAAGGCCAAAGAAATTAAAGGGGTCAATGTGCTGACGGCTGTTGTTGAAGCCCCGGATGTGAAGACTCTGCGGGACTTCGGAGACAAGCTGCGCGATAAGATGCACTCCGGGGTTATTCTCCTGGGTAGCGAGGTTGAAGGCAAGGCGATGCTCCTGTGCATGGTTACCAAGGATCTGGCAAGTCGGTACCACGCGGGAAACATCATCAAGGCTGTGGCCCCGGTTGTGGGCGGCAGCGGCGGCGGCAGACCGGATATGGCCCAGGCGGGGGGACCTAATCCCGAAAACCTGGAGAAGGCATTAGCCAAGCTGGAAGAATTGATTTAGAAGTAAATCTGTTTCACTGAATAAAGGGCGAATCCGTTATAGAGAACGGATCCGCCCTTTATATAAAAATCCAATCAGTTATCTTCTATCCTGCACTGTTGCCGGCCCTCCCGGTCCGGTCTGATAGATCATCAAGTCAGGCGTATAAACACGCACCTTGTTGCCCTCCCCCATCTGTGTGAAGGTCCGGGCCTTGAGGATGGAATACCAGACGCCGATCGGGCGCCCCTTGTCGTCGTACATGATGAACCCGTGCTGGAAATCTTGATAGTCCCTCGCTTTTTCCTGCATGTGGAGGATCATGTCCCGGAAACTCTCCGGCGTCGGTTTAAGAGATTTCCAGAGGTCGGAATCAAGGACATACTGTTTCTTCACGCCGATCAGGGCATTGGGGTAAAGATCCGGACCACTGTAATAATAATTCATGCCGGGATCAATCTTAAAAGAGTCGAAATCCTTGGTGACCTGGCCATCGGGAAAGATGTTTCCGTACCTGCCGCCCAAGCACCCCGCCATGAGGAAGACCATGAACAAAATCATCGTTAATCCCATTTTACGTTTCCAATACATAATCTCCATACCTCCTCATTCTCGCTGGTTATTCAAGAGATTCCAGAAGCAGTTTGTTGCCCTCCAAAGCAGTGTTGACACTCTGTAACTTTTCTTCTGAGCTGAAAACGGCTATGGAGCTTGATTCTCTTGATTTGTCTAAAAAACTTACTGACGCCTCCCCCAATTTCTTGATGGTCATTGCCAGAATTTCGTCCCTGAGGGTCTGCCGGTAGGCGTCGGTAAGCCCTGATAAATGGCGGATCATGGCTGTGAACCCCTTATTTGATGGATCCATAGGTCGGTCCATTATGCCGATGGTTCCGATGACGGCCTTATCGAGATCCTCCTGGGAGATGTTTTGCTGATTCAATGCCGTAATGGCGTCATCGTAAACCTTCAAGGTGCGGAGAATGTGGGGATCACGATATGATAAAAACGAGAAGACCCCGACAAGGGGATCGTAGGACGACATCCCCCCGTATGCGTTCCCCTGTACGCGGATTTGTTTGTAGAGATAGCCGTTCGATAAATACCTTGATGCAACCATGAGGGCGGCTGTATCGCTGTGACCGTAGGATGGCGCCGGCAGGGCTCGGGCCACATAGGATACCTGAGCCGGGATGACGACCCCCCGGTCAACGGGTTCTAACCTTGGCGGCTTGATGTTCTCCGTAAGGCTGCCGGAGGGGAATCCTTTGACGAGGGGAGCAAGGTTGTCGAACATCGTTGTCAGTCCCCTTTCCTCTGCCGTCAGGTTGATGGTCAGCCTGTCTTTTCTGAAAACCTCCGCTTTTAGGCGCAGCAGTTTTTTCAAAAAACCCTCCCGGTTATCGTCGAGTTCGTCCGCCATCTGCTTCAAGGAGCGGAGCTGTGTCTTACCGTGCCATTGTTCATCGCGCCATGCCGAGACGGACAGGGACGAAGCTGCCAGACGCCGGGCAAAAAGATGGCCCGAGGGGACAATGGAAGCATGAAAACGGTTCTTCTTTTCCATCAGGAGATCCTGCATGCGGCGTTGATCCGTCAGGTCTCCCGCACAGAGAAGGTCCGACAGGATGTTAATCGCGTCCGGGATATGCCTGTCCAGGGTCTTGAGGCGAAAGATCATTTCCTGCCAGGATCTCCCTTGATTCATAATCAAGCCGGCATTGAGTGAGCACCTGATTCCTCCCGTCTTCCGGGAAATTCGCTTGGACATAGCCTCATAACCCATCCCGGCGGCCCCCATCTGGGTGATGAATTTTCCAAGGAGCGGAAGATATGGTTGCAGGTCATCGGGGATCGCGGAGATATCAAAGGCCAGATCCAGATAGGAGATGCCGTTGGTAAACAAATCATGAGTCATCGCCATGGTGTTGTCTATGGAAATACGTTCAGCGGGAATATTCTCCATCTGCCCGCCGATATCCGTGATTTTCAGTCTGGGCAGCGTCGCCACGGCGGCCGGCGGATCCGGTTCCGTCTGGAATGCTTTTAACTCCCGGACCTCCTGATGAATCCTCTCCTGCTCATTTTTTGCCAGGGAATCCTTGAGCCCGGTCATCTTTTTTCTGAAATCCCCTTCCCAGGTCTCCATGCAGGTCGGACTCGGTTCCATTACCGAGAGGATACGATGAGGGTTATCAATCAACCACTTCTGGATCAGTTCCTCAAACAGCGACGGGTTTTCCTGCCACTTACGGCGGATCATATCGATCAGGCCGGGGAAGTTCAGGCTATGGAGGGGATCTCCGTCATACATCCAGGTATGAAAGACCCGGTTCATGAGGACGATGCCATAGGGATAGTTCTGGCGTACAATTTCCCGGCCCCGGAACTCGATCTGATGAAGGGTTCCTTCAATGAGTTCCCTGTCCACCCCTTCCCGGACCACCTTGGCCAGGGTGTCAAGGATCAGGGATTCAATGGCTTCCGCCTTTTGCGCTTCTGTGCCCCGGAGGCCAACGGCGAGTACCACCTGTTTATAATCCCGCTCAAAACCCGTGACCGGTGAGAGATCCTGGCCCAGTCCGGAGTCAATGAGGGCCTTGCGCAATGCTCCGGCAGCGCTGCCCACGAGGACCCCGCTGATGACCTGTAGCAGAATCACTGTTTCTTCGTCGGTGTTTTCCGTGAGCAACCAGGCCATATTGACGATTGCCTTGCCATGGGGATCATCTTCCCTGCCGATGGGAAAGACGTCTTGAACCGCCCGCGGAGATGCCCATCTTTCCTGAGTGGGAATTGATGAATCCAGTGATATCCGACCAAAATCCTTCAGCATCTCCTGAAGAAACAGCAGGTGCTCTCCCGTGGGAATATCCCCGTAGATAAAAATCCGGGCGTTGCTTGGCGAGTAGTAATCCTGATGAAATTCCTTAAACTGCTCATAGGTCAATTTGGGAATATCAGCCGGGTTACCCCCGGAGTCGAAGCGGTAGATGGTATCGGGGAAGAGGTTTTCCTGAATGGCCTTGTACATAAGGTTGTCGGGAGATGAATAGGCCCCCTTCATCTCGTTGTAGACAATCCCGGAGATGGTCAGATTTTCTTGCCCGTCGGCGTTGGCAGCCCATTCCAGGTGATGTCCCTCTTGCAGGAATGTTTCTCTGAGGAGCCGGGGCCGAAAGACCAGATCCGTATAAACGCGGGCCAGATTGAAGAAATCGACTTTGACCTGGCTGGCAACGGGATAAATGGTTTTATCGGGATAGGTGAAGGCGTTAATAAAGGTCTGCAATGTTCCCCTCAGGAGCTCATTGAAGGCGTCTTTAACAGGATATTTTTCCGAACCGGCAAGAACCGCATGTTCCAGGATATTGGGAAGGCCGGTGGAATCTGTGGGTGGCGTCCGGAAGGCGATGGCGTAAAGAT
>JAPLJZ010000111.1 GCA_026388335.1 Deltaproteobacteria bacterium | reverse complement strand
TATCGCCCACTTATTGACAATTAAAAAAGGCAGGGTTTTCATGCATATTATCATTGATGGATATAATCTTATTCGCCAGTCTGACCACCTCCGGCGGGCGGAGAAATTTACCCTCGAAGAAGGCCGCCATGCACTTATTCGCTTCCTCATCCCCTACCGGGAACGGAAAGGACACCGTTTAACAGTGGTCTTTGACGGCTGGGACGGAGGTTCTTTCCAGGAAGAGCGGGATCGGGAAGGGGGAATCGACATCATCTATTCCCGGAAAGGGGAAAAGGCCGACGACCTCATCAAGCGCATGGCGGAAAGATCCGGTGACGAGATGGTCGTGGTCACCTCGGATCGGGACATCGGCCATTTTGTGGAACGGTGTGGTAGTACAGTGGTGGATTCGCAAACCTTTGAAGGCATCGTCGCCGGGGATCTCCCGCCGTCATCATCGCCGTCCTACGGTCATGTTATCGCCGACAAGGAAGACGACGACTTGTCACAGGGAACAAAAAAGAAAGGTCAGGCGAAAAAAACCTCCCGGAGAGAACGGGAGTACAACAAACGCCTCGTCAAACTTTAGCGCCTTCAGCCTTGTCGTAACAGAAAGAGAGGACGAAGCTCTCCAGCAGGAGATGGGCGTCCCTGCCCGTTGTTTTCATCTGTAGGTCGAGGCGGGCAAGCTCCTGCAGGCACCTGATCAGGGCGGCGTCTGAAAAACGATGGGCCCGCCGGCACGCCTGATAGACAACGTATGGATGCTCGTCCGAAAGATCACCCAGTTCCCCCTTCCCCTCCCGTGCGCCGGCCAGGGCCTTGATCTCCGGGATGACCTGCCTCTGGAACTGACCGTAATCCATTCCCGTCTGCCAGGAACGCAACCGTCCGCTGTTCATGAAAATCCGGGCATGAAGGAGAAAACGGATCTCCCTGACCAGCATGGATAAGACCACCAGGGGTTGTACACCCTGATCCCCAACCAGTTCTCTGAGTACGGTCAGGGCCTTGGGGGCCATTTTATCCCCCAGGGCGGTTGTCAGATCAAAAACGTTGTCTTCTTTTGTTTTACCGATTACCTGTTCGACATCCTCCCGCCGAATCTGGTTCCGCTCACCGGTGAAAGCCACCAGCTTTTCCAGGGCGCTGGTGGAAGAGGCCAGATCAAAACCAGTCTTCCTGCCCAAGGCAAGCCAAGCTTCGGGAACAAGAGATTTACCGCTTCTTGCGAGCATTTCCCTGGATTTATCCATCAGCAGGCTCTGTTGACGCGCTTCGCCCTTGGCTGCCGAAAATTGGAGAACCCGGCCGGTCTCAGAGAGAATTTTTATCAACCGCTTCCGTTTATCAACGCTTTCGGCCGTCAGAATCAGCACGTTCCCATCCGGCAATCCAGACGTCAAGAGTTCTTCCAGACGGTCCGTGTCTGCTTTTCGCCGCTGTGGAAGGAGCTGCCGGCCGATACAGATCTCCATAACCCGGGGCAGCCATTTTTCCCGGTTTTCATCCCGCTCGCCCTCCAGGACCCGGGACCATTCTTCCTGGCTGATGCGCTTCCACCCGCCATCCCGCAAATCTTCGAGAGTCCAGCCGACCATCCCCAGAAAGGTCATGAAATCCTTTGCCGCCCGCAGGGGATCTTTATCCAAATGTTCACGGACCTGTTGAAGAATTCGCAGGGGCTGCTGACGGGGAGAAAGAAATGCCGCCTGACGGACAACGACGACTTTATTGGCGGGAAGCAGCGGCGCTGCAATCAGTTCCTCACAGAGCTTGTCGACATCCGTCTGGTCCGACTCCATAAAAAACAGATTGAATGCCCTGTCCCCTTCGGGAAGGATGGCGGCAATGATTTTGTTTAAGGCCTCCCGGATCAGGAATGCTTCCCCCCAGAGCAAATAGGAGGAAGCGATCTTTCCCGCTTTCAACTCACGGAGGACCTTTGCCAGATCATCGGCCGGGTTTTTCTTGTCAGAGTCCATCAGACAATGATAAACTTCTTGATGTGCCTGACAACCTCTTCCGGGTCATCGATGACCTGGAAATAGTCGAGATCATCCTTTCCGATCATCAGCTCCCGCATCATGGTCTCTTTCATCCAGTCAATAAGACCCTTCCAATATTCGCTCCCCATGAGAATCACGGGGAAGCTTTTGATCCGTTTCGTCTGGATGAGGGTCAGGGCTTCAAAGAGCTCATCGAGGGTGCCGAAGCCGCCGGGAAGGATGATATAGGCCATGGCATACTTGACAAACATGACCTTGCGGATAAAAAAATATTTATAATCGATGTGGACATTTGCGTAAGGATTGGGCTTCTGTTCAAAGGGCAGGCGGATGTTCATACCCACTGATTTTCCGCCCCCCTCGGCCGCCCCCTTGTTGGCGGCCTCCATGATTCCCGGGCCGCCCCCGGTGATCACACTGAAGCCCTCCTGGGCGAGCCGCCGCGACAGAACCACCGTTTTTTCGTAATACGGGTCTCCCGGTTTGACTCGCGCCGAGCCAAAGATGCTTATCGCATGATTGATCCCCGACAGGGTCTCAATGGCGTCGACGAACTCCGCCATAATACGGAATATACGCCACGATTCCTGAACAGTCAGGGCATCGACGAGATATTGTTTTTCTTCCAAAGCTTATGAAGATTTCCTTCTCTGAACCTTTGCCATACGCCGTCTTGCTTCAATAGCCTTTCTTTTCTTCCGTACAGAAGGCTTCTCGTAAGCGCGACGCAACTTCAGCTCCTTGAACAAACCGCTTTTAGAAAGCTTGTTCTTAAGAATCTTTAGGGCTTTTTCGACGTCATTGTCAAACACCTTTACTTCCAATATCACCAGTCCTTTCTATCCACTTATCATTACTTTCTTCTTCACAGAATCCACTTTTCATCTTGCCCGACAGAGGGCGCAAAAAAAGGGCGGTACGGCGCCTTCACATCTTGCTTGTGCCGTGACCTACCCTTTGTTGTTACTAATATTAAATCACACCCCTTGCTTTGCGATAAATTCCTGAAGTACCCTTAAAAACTCCTCGTTTTCTTTGGGATTTCCAACGGTAACCCGCATGCAGTCACGCAAATCGCCGAGGACGGGGAGATTCTTGATGAGAATCCCCTGATCAAGAAGGAATTTGTATATACGATATGAATCAAAATCGCAACAAAAAAATAAGAAATTTGCATCGGACCTCATGGGTCGAATCCCCTTCATGCCGGCAAGGCGTGAAAAGAGAAGTTCCCGGTCTGCTCTCACCCAGTCCGACTGATCTTTAAAAATCTGCTCATTATCCAGGTAGAAGGTTGCCATGATTTGGGAGAGGCTATTGATATTATAGGGAAGCCTGACTTTATTCAATTCCCCGACCAGGGTCCGGGAACCCATCAAAAATCCAACCCTGATGGCAGCAAGGCCCAGCTTGGAGACGGTTCTCAGGATCACCAGATTGTCATACTTCTTCAGCATGGGTAGAAATGTCTTCCCGGAAAAAGGGAAATAGGCCTCGTCAACCACCACAATCCCCTGGGAGGCCTTGATTATCTCCTCAACTTTCCCCGCGTCAAAACAGTTCCCCGTCGGGTTGTTGGGATAGCTCAGAAATGTCAGTACAGGATTATCCTTCCTGATGACCGCCAGCATGGCTTCGAGGTCCAGATCGAAGCTGTCGTCGAGAGGAACCTCTATGACCCGGCAACCGCAATTCAGGGCGATGATACGGTACATGACAAAGGTCGGAAAAGGTACCAGGACCGCTGCGGAAGGGCCGGAAAGGGTCGTACAGAGCATCTGGATGAGATCATCCGATCCGTTGCCAACAATAATCTCCTCCGCCGGCACATTGAGATGGGCCGCCATACGCGCACGCAGGGTGGGCGACCCGGCCTCGGGATAGCGATTAAGCTCGACGTTTCTTAATCTTTCCATCAGGACGCCCCGAATGTCTTCCGGCAACACATAGGGGGTTTCCATAGCGTCGAGCTTGACGGGACAGGATTGTTCTTCCACAGCGTAGGCCCGTTGCGCCAGGATCTCTTTTCTGATTAAGCGGCTGATGTCCATGCTATATCTTTCCCTTCCTTTTTGAAAGATCAGCATATTTTGTTGCCAATAAGCGATCTTTCAATGTCTCTTCCTCCGGCGTCAGCGACCCTTCGGCAAATGAAATCTTCCACCCGGTTTGAAAGGCCTCGATAAGACCTTTACAGACATCCTCCCTCGTTACGGACCGGGGAAGGTGCTCATAGAGAGAGGTCACTTTCTCTTGCAGGGCTTGCACCTGCCTTGCCTGTGGTTCCCGGTGGGGCAGCGTGACATCGCAGGTCTTTTCGGGATCAAAGCTCATCAGCAGGGATCCCTGCTGCAAAAAAACGCCTCGGGACCTCATCTGGGCGCTGCCGCAGATTTTCCTTCCCTTCACCAGCAGTTCATGGAGGGAGGGCACGGAGAAACACGAGGCGTCCAGGGAGCCTTCCCCCGGCTCCCTTCCCTCTTCCGCTAAAATCGCCTCGACACCGAGCTTGTGCAATCCCTGGACAAGACACTGACTGATTACCCGATATGTTTCCAAAATGGTGGGGGGAAACAGAGAAGTATTTTCCGCAGCAATGACGGCATAGGTCAGGTCATCGTCATGATAAACCGCCTTGCCGCCCGTAGGGCGCCGGACAACGGTTACGCCGCCTTTCCGGCACGCCTCCAGATCGATTTCCCGATCGATATGCTGAAAATGACCGATCGAAACGGCGGGCGACAGCCAACCGTAAAGGCGTATCGTCGGCGGTCCTCCCGATCTTTGCACCTCCCTGAGGATGGCCTCGTCGATGGCCATGTTTTCCCGGGGAGGGTATCTATGGAAAGGCACAAGCCGCCACGCCGCCAAACGGTCCTATTCTCCTTCCACTTCCTGAAGGATGAAATCGTGATAGCCCCGGGAGTCAAGAAGATCGTCCAGTTCGTCGAGGTCATTGATTTCCACGACGACCATCCACCCGGTATCATGGGGGTCGCTGTTGACGATGCCGATATCGTCAATGAGATCCTCGTTTACATTGATCACATTCCCGGTCAAGGGAGAAATAAGTTCGACGGTTCCTTTGGCAGCTTCGATAGCGCCGAAGGGCTCATCTCTTTCCACTTCCGAATCGATCTCGGGAAGCTCTATGGAATGTACTTCCCCAAGCCTCTCCTGGGCCAGATCAGTGATCCCGATAGTGGCCAGGTCGCCTTCTACCCTGACCCATACATGCTCACGACTGTAGAGCAAATCATCTGGAAAAACCTTCATAATCAGTGCACCCTTAGTCTTTATTTATTAGATGACCTTCAGTTCCTTTGATATTTTTGTTAAAATGTCACAACCATCCTCTTTCACCAGCACCATGTCCTCGATACGCACACCCCACTGACCCGGGAGGTAAATACCGGGCTCGATCGTCACCACCATGCCCGCTTCCAGGACCTGATCGGACAGGGCAGACAGCCTTGGCGCCTCGTGAACATCCAGCCCGACGCCATGACCCGTGCCATGGGGAAAGTGCAGCCCATACCCCTTTTTCTCGATAACCTGCCTGGCAATCCGGTCAATCTCCCGGCAGGCTGCCCCCGCTCTCACCGCCTCAATCGCCCGGTCATGGGCGTCTTTCACAATGGAATAAACTTCCCGAAATTTCTCGTCGGCCCTGCCCAGGACAAAGGTGCAGGTCTCGTCCGAGCGGTATCCTGCATGGACGGCCCCGAAATCCATAACGACGGCGTCTCCGTCCTCAAGCTTCCGCGATCCCGGCCGGGCATGGGGAAGAGCGGCATTCAGCCCCGAGGCAACGATGGTGGAAAAAGACGTTTCTTCGGAACCGAGGGCGCGCATGCGGTAATCCATTTCCAAGGCGATCGTCCTTTCCTCAACCCCCGGACGCATCAGTTCGATCACCTGCAAGAGAGCCTCTGTGGCAATGTCCACCGCCTTGCGCAGCAGCAAGACTTCCTGACCATCCTTGACGCTCCGGAGCCCGGTCAGCGCCTCCGTCATGGGTATCAGCAGTCCTGGCGCCAGTTTCCTACGCAGCTTTTCATGGAGCTCGACGGACAGAGCGGCTGCTTCGAAACCTGCCCGCTTTACCTCTCGCTCCCCAAGCGCCGACACGACGCCACCGATCTTGTCGCGATATTGGACGACTTCGCTTTGCGGCGCCTCTTCCCCGGCCTGGGTGACATAGCGACCGTCCACAAAGAGGACGCCTTTATCGGGCAGGAGAAGAAAAACACCATCACTGCCCGTAAACCCCGTCAGATAACGGATATTCTTCATCTCAAAGAACAAGATGGCGTCAATGCCAAGAGGGGGAAACCTTTCCTGAAGACGGGCAAGCCGCCGCCGATAAACCGTTGCCTCACCCCCCATCATGGTGGTCCCTGTTCAGATTCTTCAACCACCGCGACAGTTCATGCACAACCGTGGTTTTTTTGTCAATAGGAAGATCACTGATTTTTTCGTTTAATAGCGCCAGCACTTCATCCAGCTGCTGTCGGGCCTCTTTATGGTTCGGATCCCGCGCCAGAATCGCCGCCAGAATATCCCGGGCCCCCTCATGGTGTCCCTGCCGAATATAAAGATCGGCCATGGTCAGGGTCTGGAAATCAGCGCTGAGGTCGGGGGACCGGTCCTGTGAATCCTCATCCCCTGGACTATCATCCCCTGAGCCGTCATCAACAGGCCACAGGGCCTCTGCATAATCCACATCGTCCGGCGACAGGGTCGCGCTTTTTTTATAAAAAATTCGCGCTTGCCCTTCGTCACCCTGTTGCAGATAGACGTCAGCGAAGTTCTTAAACAATTTGGACAGCTCGCTGCTTACAGTATCCAACCTTGCCAGATAATTTCTGGCATCTTCGACATTGCCCATCTCCAAGCAGGACTGACAGGCAATGACGGTCGCCGGAATGTCGTCCGGAATGCTAATCAGCCTTTCCTTAGCCAGATTCAAGGACAGGGAGTACTGTCCATTGCCCATGTAATCACAGGCCTGTCTGCGGAAGTCCGGCGGGCCGCTCATAGAATAAACTCGCATATCTTATTGTTTTTACAATGTATATAGCAAATGACACGTCACGCTAACATAGCCCCTATAACGTGTCAAGAAGAGAATGGAAACATCAGCACATTATCTTCTTCAACGAAGATAGCGCTTTGATTTAGAAATGGAATTACCTCATGCACACGCTCAGGACTTCGACAAAGTCCGTATCTCCATTCAAGACCTTGAGGATGCCGCTCTGCATAAGGGTCCGCATCCCCTCCTCTCTGGCTGTCTTTCTGATTGCCGCGATGGATCTTTTCCCGATAATCATCTGCTTGATGTTATCCGAGGCAACCAGGAGTTCATAAAGCCCCATCATCCCCCGGTAGCCCACGCCATGACATTCCGGACATCCCTTGGCCCGATATATGGTCACCGATTCATCATAGGTCAAGTTTAAGCAGTTAAAGTCCTTTTCTCCGAAATTTCTGGCCAGGTCCTCATATTCCTCGCGCTGCGGGTTGTAGGGCTCCCGGCAATGCAGGCAGAGTCTTCGCACCAGGCGCTGCGCCATGACGCACAAAAGGGAATCGGCGAAGGCGAAGGGGTCAATTCCCATATCCAGGAGACGGATGATTGTTTCCGGGGCATTGTTTGTGTGCAGGGTGGTCAAAACCAGATGACCGGTCGTCGAGGCATCAACGCCCATCTTGGCCGTTTCATAGTCCCTCATCTCTCCGACCATGATAATGTCCGGATCCGCCCTGAGAAAGGCGCGCATGGCATTGCCGAAATCGAGGCCGATTTTGTGATGCACCTGCACCTGCCTGATCCCTTTCTGGGTGATCTCGACCGGGTCTTCCACCGTCCAGATCTTCACCCCGGGCCGGTTCAGAACATGGAGCACCGCATGGGCCGTGGTCGTTTTTCCCGAACCCGTGGGCCCGACGAGCAGGATCAGGCCATACGGCTTTTTCATGAGGCCCTCAAACCGTTCCCGGGTGTCCGGTTCCATCTGAAGGTCCCCCATGGTCATGATCTTTCCCCTGGTAAGGATCCGCATGACCACATCTTCGACATAGCCGTGGGTAGGAATGGTCGCCACCCGCAACTCGACGTCTTCTCCATTCGGCCTTTTATACTGGATCTTGCCGTCCTGAGGAAGTCGTCGCTCAGTGATGTCCAGGTTCGACATGATCTTGATCCGGGAGACAATCGCGGCGCGATAATCGTAGGGATGGGTCTTGAAGGACAGACACTCCCCGTCGACTCGGAAACGGACATAGACCTGTTTTTCTTTTACATCCGGTTCGATATGAATGTCCGACGCCCGCCGGTTGCATGCTTCATTGATCATTTCATTGACCAGCCTGACGATCTTGCTGTCCGATTCCGAGACGCCGAGCCCGTTGAGCCGGGCAGCTTCATCAATACCATAGAAATGGTTGATATACTTGAGAATGTCCTCCTTCGTCGCCGGATAATAGTCCACCTCCTTCGTCCGGAGCAGGTTTTCGATCATATCCTTTTTCAGCAGGTTGTCGGGATCATCGATGACTACCCGAATGCGCCCCGCCTCTTTGCCCAGAGGCGCCCAGAGTTCCCGGCGGAGGAATTCATAGCGCAGGCTATGGAGGAGTTCTTCCGGAACCGGATGATTTACGTTAAAAACGATCTGATGATTGGCTTTGGCAGGTCGTGGTTTCATAGTCGGAGAGCTGAGAATGGCATTATTTCCCGTATCATAGGGACGACATAACGCTAAACATTAACAACGTCAAGCGCTATCATTTTTTATTTGAAATTATCTGTAAATCATCCGGAGCTGATCGTGGGATTGGTCTTGACTTTATCCCGTGCCATTCTGAGGAATAAAACATCTCCCGTGATTTTGCTTTTTAAAGCCCCATTATGTGAAGTAGATCACGTATCGTATGTGAGGTAGCTCACCCTTTAACTGCAAGACATCTATTGACTTTATTAGACAAGAAGACTTATCTTACAATCGCCGGAAAGAAAAACAAGCACATTTTTTGACAGCTTTGAAAAAAGTCGTCGTTCCGGCGCGGGCAGGTATTCAGGGCGCACATAAATGAAAGGGAATATTGTTGATTTCTGTTGACATCCACAAGCGATTACCCTTATCATACCGGCGATTAGCAGTGGAATTTACGGACAGGCGGGAATCGGGGCCGAGGGAGATGGGCGGGAATACGATGATGAGCAGGGATGGTGACGTGAAAAGGCAAAACGGATTTTCATTGATTGAACTCATCATTGTCATTGCCATCATAGGCATTTTAGGCGGAATAAGTTCTTACAGTTGGCAGCGTTACGTAGCAAACACCAATCTGCGCACCGCGGCGAGGGAGATGGTGGCTGATTTTAACTACATGAAGACAAATGCCGTATCTAAACCCGATTTCACATATACAATAGTATTCGACCGAACTGTGAATCCGAACAGCTACACTCTTACTGCAATAGACGCAGGTGCCAACAATGCCAGCGGCTTCCCTCAGACAAGGACACCTGCATCAGCCGGATCGGGGATCTCCATTACAGCCCTGCCCGGCGGCGGCACGACATATCCGTTAACCTTCCTGGCAAGGGGCACGCAGCAGGCACCATAATAATGCAGAACAATCGCGGTTCTGCGGCAAATATCATCTTTAATTTCACAGGGAAAACCTATGCCACTTTCACCATGCAATAACAGGGGCGTGGGGCTCATCGAGGTTGTCATCGCCATCTTTTTAACAACCGTCGGCATCCTTGCCGTCCTTTCTCTTCAGCCATCAGCATGGAGAACGGTGGCCAGATCGGACTACCTTGGCCGGGCATCGGGAATTTTGTATAAAACACTGCAAGATAATGAAGCGAGGATCATTAATCCCTGCAATGCCGTTACCTTAGGAGGGCCAACAGCGGCTACTGTTACTGTCAGCAATCAAGCTGGTGTTGCCGGCGATGCGACTTATACCGTAGCGACAACCATCGCTCAAGACGGCGCCAATACACGCGCCTTCGTCGTTACGGTCACGGTGACATGGCCGCCCCTTAACAACACGGGCATTACCGAGAGCATGACCGTTACGCGTCAGGAAATGTGCAGATTTCCAGCGGGGTGCCCGGACGCATGAAAAGCGAAAAAGGATTTACATTAGTTGAGATTCTTGTCGCCATGGGCCTCGGCACCTTGATGTTGATGGTGATCTATTTGGCGGTTGACTCGGCGCAAAGGTCTTCTACGGGGATCGAAAGTAAAGTAGTCGCCCAGCAGGATGCGCGCGGCGCCCTGGACTTGATGGCTATGGAAATACGCATGGCATCCTATAATCCGAACCTGACGCCCAATATCTGGATGAATCCGGCAACCTGTGTGGGCGCATCTGCCAGTCAAACTTACCGGGGGATTGCCGCGGCGACGGCAAATTCCATCGCCATCGAAATGGATTTAAACGAGAACAGCGTCATCGGCGACCCGAACGAAATCATTAGCTATAATTATGATGCGGTAAATAGTTATATCACCAGAGAGACCAATTGCGGGGGGGCGCAACCATTTTTAGGGGACATAGCCGCCGACTCAAACCAGAAAACCGTCCTTGTCGTCAATAACGCGGCAGGTGTGCCTCTTTTCAGGTATTATAACGGCTCCGGCACTGATATATCGGCTACGGTTGTAAGCAGTCCTACCGACTCCTTGTTGGGAATACCGGCTATCCGGCGGATAGAGATCTCCCTTGTTGTCGATACGGTCAATGACGACCCCAACACACGCGGAAAGAGGCGGATTGTTTACTCAACAAGCGTCATTCCGAGAAACCATATTCCTACCTATTCCTACTGAGGAAAAATATGGCAACAATGAAGAAAATATCATTAGCCAGCGAAAAGGGATTTGCCCTGGTGGCGGCAATCATTGCCTGCCTGATACTTCTCGCCATCGGCATGCTGGTTATCAACCTGTCCACGAAAGACCTGCGCACAAGCTCCGTAACCGTAGGGAATAATAAGTCCCTTGCCGCCGTGGAGAGCGGCACCCACCGGCTGGTGCAGAATTTCAGTCCCGATTCCTCAACCTGGGTACCTACACCCCTCAATACGGATTTTAGTTATACCACGACCGCAAACTGCACAGCAACGACGCCTACGTATAACTGGAGAGCACTCGCTGCCGGGGATGCGGCCACCCAATACGCCGTCTGCGCCCCAACGAATAGCAACCTGCCCCCCGTACCCATACCCGGTTATGCCCTGGGGTCCGGTGGATGGGGAATGATGCGATACAACGCCAGGGTAGTTGGTAAAAACGATTCCTACAACTCTACGGTCAGCGTGGATGTCGGCATCGGGTATGGTCCCGTGCCTATAGGCACGTCATCCAGATAGGAGGTCATGATGATGTCAAGAAAAATGGTCGTTCTCATAAGCATAATGATGTGCTTATCGTTATTCACCGGCATATCCCGGGCCACTGACGAAGACCTGTTTGTAACGGTGACCACCCCCGATACGCTGATCATCCTCGACCTGTCGGGAAGTATGGCATCGAGCCCCTCCGGCTCATCATCTAATACCTGGGCGAACAGTACCTGTACCGACGACTGGCACTCGTCATCCGGAACAGGTCACACGACAAGATGCCGGAAGATAGATATCGCCAAACGCGCCCTCTTTGACCTCCTGGATGATGACAATACCAACAGCATCACCTCGGCAGATGTTTCGAGCCTCGGAATCCGGCTCGGCTTCATGCGTTATTACGATTGCGGTTCCAGCGGCGATGCTAAAATTTATACCGATTCAACCAGTTGCATCAAACTCTCCTGGGGTATTACAGCGACCGACAATACCACCACAACACCCTATTCCAGCATCTACTGCAATGACACAACCTGTGCATCAACAGTTACTTCATGTACCGCATCGACCCCGGCAAAAGAGTGCATCGCCGGTTATGACACAAATGGCGGTACCCCCCTGGCAATCGCCCTGAGAGAGGGGAAAAGATATCTTGACGATCATAAGGCACTCGACGATTCCCGGACATGCCGCCAGAAGTCCGTCATTATCATAACCGACGGAGCAGATACATTCGCATGCAGCGGTAATGGCTCTTCCACCGGCATTTCGCAAAGGAGGGCCCCCGTAAAGTATGCAAAGGATCTGGCCGACGCCAATTACAAGGTTTACGTCGTCGGATTCGGAACCACGATGGCGGCTGAAGATATAAGAACATTAAACTGGATGGCCTATTACGGCGGCACGAGGAATCCGAGTCAAACACAATCAGCCGTCCCGGGAGGATTCAGCGTGGCCGCCGATCCATGCAGCGCCGGCAGCGACCCCGGCACGACCGCCAACAACCTCAGCGGTTATGCCTTCATGGCGAGCGATCCGGCACAACTGGCATCGGCTCTCAAAAGCGCCATCACATCCATACAGGAGGCCAACTACTCCTTTTCTTCCCAGGCCTCCGTAGCCGCCGCCCGGGTTCAGCAAGAAAATTTCCTGTATGAGGCATCCTTTGAACCCAAGAATAACTCAGGAAACAATAAGGAACCTCTCTGGGTTGGGCATCTGAAAAAATTTGAGCTGAATTCCGCAGGTGAATTGATAACCCCCGCCTGCTGGGATGCAGGGGCAAAAATGCGGGATCAAGCGGATACTTCCAGGAATATGTGGACATATAAAGGGTCCGTCGTCGAGTTCAATACCACAAATATTACGGCCGCTGATCTCGGCGTGACAACCGACGCAAGAAGGAATGAGGTTGTCGGTTTTTACCGTGGCGAGACAACTTACAACCTGGAGAACTGGAAGCTGGGGGATATTTTTCACAGCAATCCCGTAGCCATCAGAACGCCGACAGCGTATTTCTACGATCCGCGGCAATGCGGGGCAACCGCTTTTAAATCATTCCAAAGCGATGCGAACAACCAGCGGACAGCGTCCAATGGCAAGCAACTCATCCTGGTAGGGGCCAATGACGGCCAATTTCATGCCCTTCGTGCGGGAAGCAGCAGTTCCGATTGCACCGCCGGCGGGGACGAGGTATGGAGCTTCATCCCCCCCAACCTGCTCCAGAAGATGTCACCGATCGCCCATAACAGCCACACCGATCGCACCACCCTGGCCTCCCATGCCTACTTCGTGGATGGACCCGTAGAGATATCGGATGTCTGGCTGCCGTCGACGGCAGGCATCGGCACCACTAAAGCCGCGACTGATTGGAAAACCTTAGCCGTCTTCGGCGAAGGACAGGGATCCGGAAGCTACCTCTGGAGTTCCTCCTCATCCTGCTATTCCGCAAGCACGTCCGGGTTCAGCGCCACTTATTCTCTTACTTATCCATATTACTGCGGTTATTACGCCCTGGACGTCACAAACACTGTTACCGCCGCCCAACCCACATACATGTGGCACGTGGGCTTCAGTAGTGTGATCACGAGAGCCCTTAAGGCCCCATACCTTGGCGAGGCATGGAGCAAAATGCAGATCGGCCGGGTCAACATCGCCGGCAATGAACGATGGGTCGGATTCATCGGCGGTGGTTTCAGCAATGCGGTCTGCGGATCGTCAGACACCTGCGATGCAGTAGATGGAAAAAGCGCCGGCAAGGGATTTTTTGTGGTCGACCTGACAAACGGCAATATCCTCTGGAGCTTTACCCACGGGTCAAGCGACACTTCAACAACCAATTCGGCTATGGACTTCTCCGCCCCGGCGGCGCCGCTGCCATTGGATCTGGATAACGACGGGTTCATCGACACGGTATATATGGGCGATATGGGCGGGAATATGTGGCGCTTCCGGTTATGCCCCCGGGACCCTGTCTGTTATGCCTGCGGTTTGGACACCTACTATGACGACACTCCCCTGGGATACACCAATCCTTGTGGGACGTGCGACACTTCCAACTGGTCAGGCAGCCTTTTCTATCGGGCGACCGACGTCGAAAGAGGGTCGGCCTTAACCCCGGCCAGCTATACACACAAACAAATATTTACAGCGGCGACCGCCACCAAGGACGCCAGCGGTTATGTTTGGGTCTATTTCGGCACGGGGGAGAATAATGATCCAACCGTCAAACCCACGGATACAAGCGATACCAAGAATCGGTTATTCGGCATCAAAGATACCTCATACAACAGATACGGGGCAAGTTCGTCGTGTACCGCCAACACAACCAGCTGCACCGGACTCGGATGCAACGACGGGTTCTGTTATGGAAGTCCCATAAGCGGTTGCAGCACCTACTGTCCTGGTAATGCGCGCACGACAGCCAATTTGACCAATATGACGGATTCAAGCACAAGTTGCTCTACTACGTCACAGGGATGGTATATAAATCTTTCTACCAATACTCTTACGCGCTCCGACGGCACGACGATCGTCAATCCTGTGGGGGAGAAAATGATCTCCGATCCGACCGTATTCGGCGGCATCGTCTTTTTTTCAACCCATGTCCCCGATCAAGGGGGGACTAGCGCCTGCGGCCAGTCGGGGGATGCCTTCCTTTACGGCATCAATTATACCTGCGGGGGCGGGGCCTTGGAAAACAACAGCAGAACAAAATATATCGGCCATGGCATCGGCTCTGCCCCGGTAATGTCAATGCGCCCGGGGGGTGGGGGAGGCGCCGGCACCACGGACATCTATGCGACGGCAAGCGGTGGCGCCGGGACAAGCGCCCTGACGCAAAAGCTGGGAAACGCCCCCTCGACAGCGAGTATGACCAATATCCTTTACTGGAAGGATCGCCGGATGCAGTAGAAAAAACAGGCGGGATTTCAGAGGTGTATTTTCAGTGAAAAAACCAAAAGTAAC
>JAPLJZ010000071.1 GCA_026388335.1 Deltaproteobacteria bacterium | reverse complement strand
GTTCAGAAAGGCTTGTTCGATTAAATAAGTAGAAACCCATGGTACCTTCCAGGACTAAATACAAGCCACCGCCTCAGGCGGTGGTCATTGACTTTGGTGGTCATGATTGTTTCTATTCTCGTATTCTCGCTACTGGGCCGCCCTGATTTTGCCCATCGCGTTTTATACAAACTTCTCCTTCTTCCGGTGGTTGCCGGTATTTCATACGAAGTGATACGCTTTACAGGGAAACACCAAGAATGGACATGGGTGCAATTTTTAAGCTGGCCGGGATTGATGTTACAGAAGATCACAACTCGACAACCGACTGATGATCAAATCGAAGTGGCGATTGCTGCTATGAAAAAAGTCATTTAAACCTTTCTTGTTTACGGTGCTATGATTGATCGCCGGATGGGTATAGAGCGATTGTCACTTTAACCCATGTTCATGATTTGAAAAATATATGTGTGTGATATCAACGATTTACTGATCAGACAATGTCGATTTAGGCACTACATGTTGATAACTTTATAATTTTACATGATCATTATTTTTGGAATATCTTTTATTTGGCCATCTTCTTGAGAAGCTCCTCCAGTTTTCTGATCTCCTCTCCATAACCGGCCCAGTTGCCCTGCCGTTGCATCTCCGTGGCCCGCTGATAGGACTTCATGGCTTCTGCGGCAAGTTCCCGGACCGAGCTCTTACCTGCTGCCGTCTGGGCTGGGGCCGCCGTTCCGGCTGCGGATGAAACAGCCTTTCTTGCCCCGAACAACCTTTGCAGAGCGAGTTCGAGATTCTCTTCCATTACCACCTCGTTTTCATAGGCGACAATGACCCTTCTAAGTTCAGGCAGCCCGACGGTATCGGAGGCGGCAAGATAAAGAGGTTGTACGTACAGGAGCGACCGCTCGACGGGAATGACCAGCAGGCTCCCCCTGATCACCTTGGAACCGCGCTGATTCCAGAGGGTAAGCTGCTGGGAGATATAGGAATCCTGATTGATCCGGGCGTCCACCTGCTTGGGTCCGAAGATAAGTCTATCCCTGGGAAAGGTATAGACGACGAGTTTGCCATAGTCGGGGGCGTCGCATCTGGCCGCCAGCCAGGCGGCCAGATTGTCTCTTTTGGCCGGCGTATAGGGAAGTAGGAGGATATACTCTTCCTTTTTTTCGTTGGGAAGCTTCATGATGGTATAGTAGGGCTGCATGAGTTTGTCATCAAAAACCGGTATTTCCCAGAGATTTTCCTTGTTGTAGAAGACCTTCGGATCCGTCATATGATAGGCGGAATAGATGGAGGCCTGAAGCTGGAGCAGCCACTGGGGATAACGGATGTGACGTTTCAGATCGGCAGGCATGGCGGCGAGGCTCTTGAACATATCCGGGAAAATCCGCATATAAACCTGGATGATGCTGTCACTGGGATCGCTGACGTAAAACATGACCTTGCCGTTATAAGCGTCTACGGACGCCTTGACGGCGTTGCGGACATAGTTGATATTGCGGACCCCAGGTTTGTTGCGCAGGGAAGGCTTGGAGTAGGGCATCCTGGAAGACGTCGTGTAGGCATCCACCATCCATACCAGTCGCCCGTCGTCGGTGATCACCAGATAGGGGTCCTGATCGAAAAGGAGAAAGGGGGCGATCTTCTGGACCCTTTCCCTGATGTTTCTGTAGAAAAGTATTTTACTATCCTTGGTTATATCTGAAGAGAACAGGATTTTTTCCGTCTGGAATTTCATGGAAAACAGGAGCCGCCTTAGCAGCGATCCCGTCTCCGTACCCCCTTCTCCGGCATAGGAGGTATAGATGTTGCCTTCGGGGGTAGGATAGCTGAATTCGGGAATCCTCGTTTTGACAATCACGTAATCATTGGACAATTCTCCGTAATATATTTCCGGACGCTTCACTTTAAGATCCGTATTGCTTGCGGGAGGGATATCCTTGATGAAAAATTCCGGGAGCCCTTCCTTGCTGATCCGGCTTACCGGCCCGAGGGTGAGCCCGTTGCCGTGGGTGAAAATCAGACGTTCGTTGATCCATGTCTTGCTTGGCAGATCGGCGTAGGAGAGCTCTCTTGGCGATAACATGACCTGTAGGTACTTGCCGTCGACGGTGTAACGGTCATTATCGACGTCCATGAACCGGTAGTACGTTCTGATCTGCTGCAACTGGCTGTAAGTACGCAGGAGGGGCGAGTGATCCCAGAGACGGATGTTCTTGATCGTCGCATCGTTCTTTTCGATATCCTTGCCGGTGAGGTTGTAGGCGACGTCAAAGGGGATTTCCTGTATCCGTTCCAGGTCGTAGCCCATGCGGGTAAGGCGGATATTATTCTCGATAAAGGGGGCCTCCAGAAGCAGTTCGTTTGGGGCGACCTTGAATTTCTGGAGGGCCGCCGGGTAGAGCACGACGCCCAGGAAATAGACCGCGAAGAGCACCCCCAGAGGTATGGCGGCCCATTTTTTTGATTTCCTGTAGATTGCTACGATCATACCGATGCCGGCAAGCGGGGCCAGCAGCATGAGGGCTCGATAACTGGTCAGCTTGGCGTGGACGTCGGTGTAACTTGCCCCGAAGATCACCCCGTGTTCGGAATAGAGCATGCGTAGCGCTTCCAGATAAAAACCGAGGCCCATGTTCATAATCAGTAGACCGATGAGAATACCGATATGCCTGTAGACCCGGGGATCGATCATGATTTGCCGCTGGGTAATCTGTATCCCGCCGCTAAGGAAAAAGGTTATTCCGATCAGGATGATGGTCAGAACCACGGAAAAATCGATAAACTGCTTCAGGGATTCGAGGAGCGGGTATTGAAATAGATAAAAGCCGATATCCTTTCCGAAGACCGGGTCGTTGAAACCGACGGTCACGGCGTTTCCGAAAAGCAGTATCTCCGACCACAGGGAGGCGCCCCATTTCCCCATCATGATCGTAACGACGAACAGGATAAAAAAAGTGACGGCTTGCTGGACGGTTCTCAGGGAGTTGAGATTGATCGTAAGCGGCGTGCCGCTGATCTTATAGTAGTCTTGGCGGGGGAAGTTAATCCGTTTGGCGATCACGAGGTTTGCCAGGGCAAAACCGAGGAAAAGGAGACCAAAGAATACTCCGGAGGCAATCTGGGTTGTCATGGTCTTTGAGAATACGCCGGTATAACCCGTCTCCGTAAAAAAGAGCCAGTCGATGTAAAGATTGATGAGGGAAGAGAAGGTGGGCAGCACTACCAGGACGGCGACAAGAATTGCGATAACTATCAAGTTGGTTCTTTTCATATAGGCTCCTGACCGGAATAGTTCGTGTTTAGGAAGACATCAATCGCGGTCTGCAAAGACGATCATATTCGTCTCTATAACAGCAGTTGGATGTAAAGGGAAACGGAAAAGTATGTCTTATTTGATTTGGAATTGGAATTACGGATGGGAGCCCCCTCTCATCGCGGTGATGAGAGGGGGCTGTTCAGACTGTGAGGTTACGCCTTATTGAAAAGCATCAAGTTTGTTTTGACGAGGCGCTGCCCCAGAATGCGGGATAGATTCAGGAACAGCTGGCCGCCGATTCGGGGGTAAATCTTCTGGATTCTCTTGAGGCCTTCCCAGTCGATTTCGAGGTATTTGATGGGTTCAAGGGCCTTGACATTCGCCGAGCGAGGTCCCGGGTGGACCAGGGCGATTTCACCGAAGATATCCCCAGGATTGAGGGTTGCAAAGACAATATCTTTCTTCGTCGCTTCGTCGTGGCCAATGACATCGGCCTTACCCTCCAGGAGGAGGTACATGCTTTTGCCGTATTCACCCTGGACTACGGCGAGTTCACCCATGCTATTCTCCTTCATTTTTCCCAGGAGACAGACCTTCCGGCGCGACCAGGGGCGGAGGCCGTCAAAGAAGGGCGCACTCTTGACCACGGCGTCCTGGAGCTTCAACCCGATCATATCCCATAGGGTGATAAGCTGGGTGGACTGGAGGAGGATGGGGGTGAGGAGGAGTTCGCTGAAAAGAGCGATGATCATGACGGCCGCGGACAGGAGGCCGAACTGGATAACGGGAATGAATTGGGAAACGGCGCAGACGGCAAAGCCGCCGGCCAGGGCGAAGGAACTGCAGACCACGGGCCGGACTTCGTCATGAACGGCGGCCGCGACAGCCGCGTGACTGTCCTGAAGCTCCTGCATGGCCTGTTTGTAACGGTTCATGAAGTGGATCGTATCGTCGACGGCGATGCCGATGGCGATATCGGCCACCATGGCCGTCCCCACGTTCAAAGGAACGTCCAGAAGGCCCATGATGCCAAAGATGGCAATAATGGGAAAGATGTTCGGGACCAGGGAGATCATCCCGGCCTTGAAGGACCAGAAAAGGAAGTACATACAGAGGAAAACGATAAAAAGGGTGAAGGCCAGAGAGGTCACAGAGTTCCATATGAGGCTCTCTGCGGCCTTGTTGATGAGGATGTATTCCCCGGTGAATTCGAACTTAAAATTCGGGTTGACGTTCTTTTTCATGTACTGCTGCAATTCTTCAAGGATAGCAGTAATTTCGTGGCTGGCACTGACATTGTGCCGGACCATGATGCTGACTTCACTAAAATCCGGCGATACGAAGCGTGATATTTCGTCCCGTTGGAAGAAGAGCAGATACTGGGAAACGAGGTCGGAATCTGCCGGGATGGCAAAGAATTTCTTGTCGCCGTTGTTCATCTCCCGGTGAATGAGGGCCACCCGGTCGGCCAGGGACTCGGTTTTGTCAAACCAACCCTTCTTGGCCATGAATTGCTGCAGGGCGGCCACTTGGGACAGGTACTCGGACTGCTTGAAGGTGCCGGGCATGCCGCTGTTGATCCGGATAAAGAAAGTCTGCGCCCCGGCCAGTTCCTTATGGAGGGTGTCGCTACGCTTCCTGATCTCGGAATCTGCCTTGAAGTAGCCCATGAAGTCGTTATTGACCTTCACGAGGAAGGTTGCGCCGAACATGGCTACGGTGAGCAGGGACATGATAACGACGACAACGATCATTCTCTTGCGATTATTGACCAAGGCGAGGGTGCCCAAGGCAATGTTTTTGAATAAACCGTCGATGAAATGCACCTTCGCCTCGTGCTTGCGGACCTTGGTCGGGCCGAAGAAATGGAGGAGGGCCGGACCGAAGGTAAAAGTGGCGAAGCAGTTGGCGGTGAGGGCGACGGTGGCGACTAGGCCGAACTGGACGAGCATGGTGATGTCATTATACATGATGGAGGCAAAGCCGATAACCGTGGTCACGGAGGTCATAAAGACGGCCAGGCCCAGCTTGCTGGCCATGATCTTGATGGAACCGTCCCGGTCACCGTTGGTTTCTTCAATACTCTCCAGGTATTCGTGCATCATATGCAGGTCTTCTGCGGAACCGATGACGAGGAGGATGGAGGGGACGATGACGGTCAGGACATTCAGCGGGATGCCCGCGACGACCATGAAACCGAAAGTACAGATGACGCTCGATCCTGCCGTAATCATGGGCATGATGCCGGCGCCGAAATTGCGCAGGGCGATGATGATGGTGCCGATCAGGATGATACAGGCCAGGGGGACGATCCTTGCCTGGTCGAGGATGATGTTCTCGCCGATACTGCGGCGGCCGTAGGAGTTGCCGAACTGGAAAACCCGGTCGAATTTGGATTGGTACTTGGCCGTCACTTCATCCACTTTCTTGGAAAATTCGGTATGAAATTCAGGATCTGAAGGATCGACATCCACATAGAGGTTGATGGCTGTCATCTGGCCGTCCTTGGAAATGAGACTGTCCATGAACAGGGGACTTTTCATGGCATCGGCCTGGATGCGCTTGGCGTCTTCCACCGTATCCGGGGCCCGGTCCATCAGGGGATTTGTTTCCAGCCCTCCGCCCACGCCCTTGAAATTTGTCACGGAAAAGAGGCTTTCACAGCGGCCCACCCCCGGCTTTCCTATTCTCCCCACCGCTTCCTGAAGAAGATTCTTATACTCCTCTTTGGTAAGGTTTGTTTTGGTCTTAAGGAGTTCTTTATATTTATCAGGGAACTTGGGCTTCAAATATGCCTCGAGGTCGTTAACAAGTTTCCCATATTCCTCGGGGTTCTTGGCAAGTATTGCATATTCATCTGGTTTTTTCATAAGTTCTGCATATACCGCCGGGTACTTGAGTTTCAAATACTCCTCAGGGTCCTTGGCTTTAACATATTCCTCAGGGTCCTTCGGCTCAAATTTCAGGTCTTTCAGTTCGTAGTACACTTTTTCGACGTCTTTGAGTTTTTCCGGGGTGAAAAGATTTTTGTCCCGGACGAAGACGACGGTAATGTTATCGCTGCCGAATTTCCTGACCGTGTCCCGATGGTAATCCTTCGCCGGGTCCCCGCTGATCATCATGCCCTCGGTCGAAGAATCCACGCGGATCTGTATGGCATAGTAGCCGGCAATTAGAGTAATAATGACGTTGATGATAATGACGAGCTTGGCATTTTTCAAACTCCATCGCATCAATGCTCCCATAGTAACCCCCCAATTGTAATTTAGAAAATTATGCTGTCCCGTTCCGATTTCCACCTGTGTGAAGAACCGAAATGATTAAAAAACGGCTATTTCCGGCTGCTTTTCAGACCGCTATAAGCGGTAAGTTAATATAGAAAAAACCATAATTATGCAATGAGAAAAAATCTGATTACTTTGCATCTTTCCAGGTCATATTTCCGGCAACCAGCTGCGGTTCTTCATTCCGGTTGACTTATCAGGTCCCATTTGCTACAAAAATCACGAATGAATAATCCGGGGGAACGATGAGAATTATAGCTGTTTTTTCTTCCTTTTTCTTCCTTTTTCTTCTCTCAGCCGATGTGTCAGCCAATACCAGCAGTTGTGTCCAGTGTCATACCAATGAAGCCCTCATAAAATCTCTCCACAAACCACCGGTCGTCACTGCCGGTGAAGAGGGCGAAGGGTGAGCAGGGACGCCTCCGCCAGTTAGGGCGGAAGAGATGTACAAGGGGTATGTCGTGGATGGCGCCCTCATTGCGAAAGATCCCCACTTTCGCATGGGTTGCCGGTTGTGTCATAAAGGCGATGAGAAGGGTCAGGGCAAGGAAACCGCGCACAAAGGGATGGTCAAGCGCCCTTCCGACTCCCTGAGAACTTGCAGTATGTGTCATAAGAATATTGCCGATAACTATTCAAAATCACTTCATTACACGATGGCAGGCCAGAGAAACGGCGTGATGCCGAGGTTTTCCAAAGAGGAGCTGAAGACCTTCGATGCCAAGGTTTTTGAACAGTCCTGCCGGAGTTGCCACGCCTCCTGCGGGGATTGCCATGTCAAGGCCCCGGCGGTGGGGGGGATCAGCATCGGTCTCATTCAGAAGCACAAGTTCGTGAAGAAGGACGAAGGGAAAACCTGCGCCTTCTGTCACGGCGGCCGGGTGTATCCCGAATATACAGGGGAATATGGCGGCAGTCCCGAT
>JAPLJZ010000026.1 GCA_026388335.1 Deltaproteobacteria bacterium | reverse complement strand
GGAAGCCTGAAAGGCGCTCACCCCGGGAACGACTTCATAGGCGATCCCCAGTTCATCGAGACCGTTCATTTGCTCCCTGATGGCGCCATAAATCGAGGGGTCGCCGGAGTGGAGGCGGATGACGTCGACCTCCCGGTCCCGTGCCGACCGGCAGACCGCCAGGATCTCATCGAGATTCATTTCCGCCGAATTGTACCGTTCAGCATTATCAGGAAGGACTGCCACGACGGCAGGGCTGACAAGGGAACCCGCATAGATGCAGATCCGGCAGTTTCTCAGCAGGCGGTCGGCCCGGACGGTGAGAAGCTCCGGATTCCCCGGTCCCGCACCGACAAAAAAGACCTTCATATGGCTCCTCCCCCTTTGGCATGGACAAGAATTATGGATAGATACCCGGTCTCCGGGGCGGCATCCCTCAAACTGCGGAGATCAGTTTCGAGGAGTTGATCCATCATCCCCACCCGGGACACAAAAACGCTCCCGTCAATAACGCCTTCTTCCTCAAGGAGATCGATTACTTCCCGAAGGCGCTTGCCGATTTTCATAAGGATTACCGTTCCTTTATCTTGCAAGACCCGCCGAATCTGGTCGATATCCTCCACCGCCGGAATGATCGTCACTCCATCTCTGCCCTCTCCCACGGGAAATGTACAGAGGGACGCAGCGGCGCTGAATGCCGTCACCCCCGGAACCGCGACGATCCGGGCCCCGGGCCGGAGCTGACGCAGTTCCCGGACCAGGTAAATAAACGTCGAATACAGAAAAGGATCGCCCAGGGTGATAAAGCAGGCGTCTTCCCCGCTCCGAAGAATATCGTTGATTTCCTTCGCGTTATTTCGCCAATGGGCGGACAGCTCTTCTTCATCGGCGGACATGGGAAAGACCAGCTCATGAATCTCCGCCTGGTCCCGCAGATAAGTCTTTGCGATGGAGAGGGCCAGGCTGTTCGCCTCCGTCCGGGCCTTGGGAACGAAGACATGCCGACATTCCCCGAGGAGGGAGGCCCCCTTCACCGTCATCAACTCCGGATCTCCGGGACCGACGCCGATCCCGTACAATGTGCCGAATATAATTTTATCGCTCACTTATTTCCACTCCGTAACATATACCCACCCCTGGGTTGATAATCATAAGCAGTCTCTGCGAATCAGCAGAAACACCGTCAATGATGACAGCGCAGAACTATCCAAATCCTCCGGCGTCACCTCGCTTATTCTCTCCCCGGGAAGGGTAAGATTCTCACAGCAGAAGAGCTGGTAATCATCGCCCCACCGCCGACAACATGACTGAACCCAGGCGGAGGCTTCCTGCCTCCCTCCCAGAATGGCAAGCTTTTTTTCCTTTCCCAAATCATCGGGGTCGTATTCCGGATTCTTGCCGTGAGCATCGATGATCTTTGCATCCGTCCAGTCGAGACCGAGGCGGGCAAAGGCTACCTGTACAGAGCTTATTCCCGGAATCAGGAAACATGCATCCCTGCCAAAGCGATTGAGAACGGGCTGGGCCAGGCTTGAGATGCCTGGGTCCCCCGTCACCAGAACCACAACCCGCTGCTGCCGCCAACAGTTTTCAATTATTCTCAAAATACCGTCAATATCAGCGCCTACCGGGATTTTCTCGGCCCCGCTGGCGGGGAAGAGATCAAGGAGCCTTTGGGCGCCTATCAGCACCGCCGCCCCCGCCACCTCCCGGTGGACGGCCTGCGCCAGATAATCGGGAGAACCGGGACCGCAACCGCAAATAATTATCTTCACCTAAGACCCCATCTGGCCCGACTGGAATTAGAAAACTGGTTCATCCGGTTCATGTGTACATCCTGATTTGGGAATAAATATCGCTCCATGGTGACGCTTTCTTTCATCTACAAAGCGCGAAGTCTTCATTTCTTCGACAATGATAATTTCGAACTGAAAGAGTGTAGCGCCTTAGTTAAGGTTTCAACCATGCAGAACCATGGAGACGGGATGAGGTGTTATAATGCTTTACTCGCAAGTTTCTTCCACTCCATATTTCCAACCAAAGTAGACCTAACAATCTTGATCTTATCACAGCCCTTTATGGAGTGGATTGAATCCTTTACCGACTTTGCCAAGGCTTTCGGTATCCATGGGCTAAGCGTGATTCTTTCTATGCTTGTCAAAGGAATCTTAATGTCTTTCGTTGCCAAAGAAACTCTCTTGCTTTCGTACATAATACGAAATTCACACTCACCCTGAAACCCATGACGCTTGATAAATGGTAGCTGACTCTTAAGTATTTTTTCTTTCCGCATCTTATCCAGTGTTTTATAATCCACCGACTCACACGTAACACCGGGTGTGCGTCTCATGATATTAAGCAGCCGTTCGCGCCTGAAAGTGATGCATACACCACTGGAACTACCGGCGAAAACGTGCCAGTGATGATATGTCTCGGATGTTTCAGTGAAACAAAGTGCCAGGACAGTCTTCAATTTTTTCTCTTCCTTGTACACAGTGAGATAGTATGAATCGTTAGTGTCATCCCATGACATTGGATCTAATAGGGTGATCGCACGATTCGTAAGAAGGTAGATAAGTGCCGGTATGTTAGTGAATCGCTTTACGTAATCTTCTCGCATTCGTTTCCTTATGTCGTTGGCCTAGGTTTTCCTCGACACGATTTGTTGTGGCGTATTTCTCAAACAAAAAAACCCCTATCGATTAGCTTCCAATAATAACCAATTGTCGTCTTGTACGAACTTTCTTTCTTGTGTACTCCATTTTTTAGGCAAATCACGATTAAGGTTTTCTAAGAATGTCAAAAGCGGACGCTTGGGTGGGTGCTCTTTTTCGTGTTTGTCAGCAGGCCCCTCAGACCAGCCGTACTTTTTATGGTAACCTGCAAATCCAAAACCATCAAAAAAATTATTCCCCCCTATAAGGGGTATATACCAGAGGCTGGGTACACCGTGTGGGTTCGGCTTGATAGGCACTTGCTTAACAAGAGTATTGAGTAGCTTTCTGCCATCTTTGTCACCTTCTTGCTTTTGCAGATGTTCTTCGAGCTCATCTAAGGCTGGGAATGTAACCGGCATGCTGATAAATAACACTGGCTTATGTTGCTGTCTTGCTGTGATTATTTCATGCGGTGTACCGACGCTATAAACATTTGTTGGACAATAAGCAATTACGAAGTCACTTATATCTACCATCCTCAAGTCAATATGCATGGTTTCCCAAAATGTTTGGGCACATTCCGCTCGGGCTTGCGCACCGTCTTCAGTAGCCTCAAATGTCCATTTTTCGCGAAGCTTTATTGTGGCCACATCTTCTTTGCCATATTCATGTAATCCCCGCACTTTGGGCTTATTCCATGGATCAAAAACTGTGGCTCCAAATGAACTAAGAAACTCCCCTACACGCACACGCCAACCAAATTTCTTCTCTTCTGCTCGGGAAGCCACAAAATCCATTGGCCCGGATAGATAAACGCGTGTGTTTTTAAGAAAGTTGCTTTTACAGCCTGTACTGCTCATGCTTATTAATTCTCCGCAGAAGTCACCGTAGAAGCTTCCCCTGGAATCTTGTCCGAATCATAACCTTTTAACAGTCCACATAGACGTTCACTTGTGACGTAAGTGTCTGCAAGTGGTCGCCGAACGGCAGTGACAGAAATACCACATTTAAGAGCTGTCATTACACCAACTGCTTCAAGATAATTATCAACTATGAAAAGTTTTCCAGGTGCAAATGAAAGTTTTGCAAGGTCGTTTTCCATTCGGTTGCGATTCTCGCGCACCGCTATCACGGGTATCCCTTGCTCCAATGCCGCAAGCGTTGGCAAGCCAATACAACCATCAGGTATAACCAAGCAGGAAATGTCAGTGGCGGTTAATATGTTTGAGTGTGTGAATAGTGACCTGTCGGTGATAATTTGTGGACTCTTATGAAGGCCCTTCAAGACACAGTGCAGGAAACAGCTTGATACAGCTTCAGGCGACATGCGCGGATCAACTATCCCAAATACCGCATTCGCCTCTTGCATATTTTCTGCCATGGGAGCATGTGCCGAAGGCACATTAAATAGCAGTGATATACTATGGGTTAACATAGCCTCCACGCCGCCCCATGGGTTAATTATTTTGCCATCTGAACGAAAATATTCGGCATAAAGTCCTTCTGATATATCAACTTTTGAAGCAAGAGCTACAGCGTCGAATTCTGATCGGTGGCGATCAATCACTTCGAGAAGCCTTTCCAAACCCTCAACTCGACCAACTGCGCTGCCCGATGATGAATATTCGGCCCGCAGATATACTGGTGGATCTATTTTTACAACGCCCGCACAATCTAAGCCCAGTGTAATTCTCGCGGCGGACGCTGCATTAATTGCCAGTTCCGCTATTTGTTTATCTTCATGTTCATCTATTATCAAAAGGATGCGATTTGAACGACTCACTTGCAGGCCGATGGTACCCATGAGCAACCTTGAGATAACGCTACCTTCAACATAAAGTCCGTTCTCCGGCATTTCATTGATGTCTGAAGCATTTACAACATTGGGGTGCGTTATTAATTTATCGCAAGCCCCAGCCAACAACCTTGCCGCGGGGGTAGCGTCACCTGCGTGGCCACCCAATTCTGCGCCAATTCCGGTAGGCACTATCATCACCGCATTAAATTTATCTGTGTTTTCTAGTCTTCTTTTTTCAAAATCAAATATAGAAATCTGTTGCCCAGCCTGTAAAGTGTTGGACTCTGTTAAAATACCAAGTTCACAGTGGTATCCATCTGCATCACTTTTAGTTACTGCAAATCGTACAGAGACTTCACTAGGAGAAAGCTGTGCCTTAATAGCTCTCTCAAAAAACTTGAGTCGGGACACTTCTTGTTTGATCGATGGAATATATATTTCTTTTTCAATTAACAGCATGTTAAATTCTTTCTATAAATGTGGTCCTGCATTTCTTTGCACCAAACCATTCTTTCGTAATTTTTTCAGCAACATCCTTATCGTATTGTTTGCACGAAAATATATTGATATAGGCAGCTTTTAGCAAGTCCAAAGTGTGAATGGTTATATTGCTGGTTAATATAAATTGCACCGCAGAAGTGCCTTTCGTATGGGGTAAATTTTGCTTTTCTTTCGCCGGAACACCATAGTCATCCCAGAAATAGAGTTCACAGCGTTTCATATCGATAGCCTTGCACACCTTAATGAAATATTTACGCAAACTTGTTCTGTTGAATGTAGAATCATCACATGCATGCAAGTCTATGATCAATTCATAGCCATACGGGGTTCTTGGTTTAGCCATTTAAAAACCCACTAACAAAATAGTTTTTCTCAATCATTTGCAACATAATCACCTAGGCCATTCCCTCTATAAAAAGCTCTGCGAAACCCTGCATATTGCTTTTCCGACCTAGACGTCTCCTTTATTTTCGCGGCCGTACGCTTTATTAGATTTGGTTTCTCTGCCCTCAAGGCGCATTTCATGGTATCAACAATTTCTTCAAGCTCTTTTACTAGGCTTGCTCGTTCCTCAAGAATGGTGCCTTCATTTATCCCAGTAATTTTTATCGTTCTTTCGCCACGTCCTTCCGGATCGAATCCAACGGCTTTAACAAAAACGCCATAAGCCCTTGACCATTCAAAGCCTATAAAATCCTCCGGATTCTCATTTTCCGGATTAATCAAGAAAGGTCGTTCTCCTGCTATTCCAGCATCAGGTGTATAGGCTCTCTGACTTTCGTCCATCAATGGAAATTGGTTTATTTTATGCTCTTGATTGCATTTTTTGCATGAATGAAGATAATTATCCCATTTGTAGGCTAGCCACCAATATCCCGGATGCTTGGGGTTATCACTTACACAAGCTTTAGGGCGGTAATGCTCGACATCCGTCTCTCTTTTTTCATCTCGCTTTCTTTCGCAATAGCAACACTTGCCTGAGTGCATAGTGAATAAGGCTTTTTTAACATCGTTTTTTCGCCAGTATGCACTTTCAAAATCCTCTGACTGTAAGACAGTACCATCATCAACACGTCTTTTTAAGCCCTCGGCAAAATCTCGCACTCTGTTAGACGCCAATGTTTTTGGAAGCTCTGGTCTAGGCTTAAGCTTAATCACTTTTCTTATCCTCAAGTTCCTTCCTAATTTTACGGATCTCTTCCCTCGTTATACATGTGCTTTCCTCTTCTGCACCAATTGGAGATTCTTTCTTAAGCTTTTTCAAAAGTCGATTCAATTCGGCTTCTTCACCTTTTGATAAACTGTCTTTCAAATATAATTCACGCATTTTATCCATAAGCACTGATGTCGTAACATTTCTGTTTGGTATACCAAAGGCATCAGAAGTCAAAACTAGGTCGTAGCGCCATCCCCGCATAACTGGTTGCGGTTCGTTAGAAACAAATCCATTTTTACCCACAGCAAGTAACTCCAAACCACACTTGTCATCAGGTAGGTCCGCCAAGCCTGCAGCACATATAGGCGAATGTGTAGAAGCGATAAACTGTATGTTCGGGAAATTATCATGCAATTTTTTAACGATGAATCTCTGCAATTCGGGATGAAGATGTTGTTCAAGCTCATCAATAATCATAATACCTTGCAAAGTATTTTTCTTTTTTGTTTTGCCAGCTAGCATGGCCCAGCCAAGCATATCCAGAATCATTGTAATGGTAGCTTCATAGCCATCTGGCATGCTTCCCCAATGTATACCATACCCATACTTGCGTACAAATATACCAAAATCATCCAGGCCTACAGATCCCCTTTCGAGCAACAGTATGTCAGCAAGCCATTCGCATATTTCCTTTATATCTTCTTCAGTTTTAGCTCTTCTACGAAGCATTAGTTCTGGATTAAGTAGTTTAAAATCATAATTAAAAAATGTATATAATGCATCCGCAGCTGCATACCTTTCTTGTACGCGGTCTCCTTCAATGCTGCGATTTGCACCATAGGCACAAACAAATATGTCGTCCCAAGGAATGTCTTTAGATATGCTATCAGTTCTCTTAATGATCTCTTTACCACTTACGTTTTCAATCTCTGTCGTTATTGTATAGGGCGTCCCTTTGTCCACTAGTTGAACCTCTATGGTAGCCTTTTTTTCACCTTTGCGTATCCAATCGCCAGATGTATCCTGAAATAAAGAAGTAGCTCCGGTCTTATCGCAAAGTCCCATGGCCAGACTTCGGAGGAAGCTTGTTTTTCCCACACCATTATTACCAACTATAACGAGCCAACTTTTTGCGCCGCTTCCTTTAGTGAGGTCAATGTTTACATCCTTGATGCAGCGCACATCTTTCAACATTATATTGGTTATGTACATGATAGTCATCCATAAGAAGATTTATTGGCAGAGGAATATAGCTTGTATTTTTCGGCTTGTAAAGTTATTATACATCGGATTTTAAAGAACGTTCATGTTTGTAAATACTTATTATATAAGAGGTATTTGTATGAATGCCCCAAAGCAAAGACTTCTGGTGAGTGTCCGTGGAAAAAAGGAGGCACTATCTGCTGTTAAAGGAGGCGCGCATATTGCCGATGTCGAATATCCTGCATCGGCTTTAGGTACACCATATCCGCTCAATATTAGGATGGTTCGTGATGCCTTACCGAGTGAAATTGCTGTATCGACCAACATTGGAGAAGAACAAACCAATCGAGCAAATGCCTGTCAGGCGGCACTCGGAGTTGCCTTGGCTGGCGCTGATATAGTCAAACTGGGACTGGCAAGAATGCCTTTGGGGGAAGCCAAAGAATTTGGCCCGGCGCTTGTTCGTACAGTGAAAAAATGGTTCCCTAAAAAACAATGTGTGCCTGCCCTGTTCGCTGATGAAAGATTAGCCAAATGGTATATAGATCCTATTGAAGACGGCCCGGAACTTGCCAAGCACATGAAAGCAGACGGTCTGTTGATCGATACATTTGACAAAGGTTTTGGCATGGGATTGATGGATTATTACGCGCTTACAGATATAAAACACTTTGTTAAAAAGTGTCATGATTTTAAACTGGAGGCATGGCTTGCTGGCAGCATAGGCTTAGAAGAATTGCCGGAGTTATGGATGGCCGGCATCGATGTAATTTGTGTCCGTGGTGCAGCCTGCAACAAAGGTAAAGGTCCCGGCCGTTTTGGAGAGGTAAATAGCTCCCTTGTGAGAGAACTGGTTAGTACAATCCCACGAGTCTAAAACGGTGAGATGTTCCTGTGTTAAGAGTGCCGATATCATAACTGAATTACTGGCATCCAAGGGGCATGCAGGATCTTGATAGAGGTGCTCGTCGCTCATTTCAGAGTGAAAGGGTGGATATCCGTCGAAATCGTCGGACGCTCGACTACAGGATGGTTTCAGTAAAAAGCCGCATTTAGATTTTTCAAAAGCGCTGAAGTAAAGGATTCAATGACTCCATTCCTATTTCACCAGCATAACTGGGCTTTCCGACAATAGAGCGACTTTGTAACTGATGGTGCCCCAGCTATGGATAGGATTTTCCAATTCCACCTTGTGCGAATTCATGATGATCAGATCGATTTTGTGCTCCTTGATAAATTTCAGAATTTCCTGAACCCGGTTCCCGTAGCTGATGTGGGGGAGAATCTGGACGAATTTGCCCTGATAGCTGGACATGAGGAGGCTCATCTGCTTCTGTGCCTTTTTCTCCAGATTGTTGTAGAAATTCTTATATTCCGTGAAAGTAGTATTGGGAATGATTTCAACGACATGGAGAAGATGAATAGTGCTTTTGTATTTTTTCGCAAGGTCTGTTGCCGTCTCAAGGGGGTTGATGTGCTTTTTGGAAAAATCGGTTGGGACTAGAATCTGACGAAACATAGACTGAACCTCCTGGTAGCAGTGGGACCGACAAAAGGCCCCGCTCAATAAAGGTTGCAACCATTCCAAAGAATGATCGGTTACGTATAACCGGAAATATGCTTACCATTAGTAAACTACCACCGACATTGTCGGTGGTAGTTTACTAACTATCCGATTCCAGTCAAAATTAGCATCACCTGTCATTCATTGCCAGGGAATAAACCATAACCATTTGTAATCTTGCATAATAGATCATATTTATCAAGTAAACAGTTCAGAAGCTGTAACGGGTCGTTCCCCATTAACAACCTCCCCCGATTAAGTCGCCTTTCATATTCACCAGAATTACTTTTACTTCCCAGGCCGCTTCCGCTCGCTTCCGGACAGCCTGACAAACAGCGCCCGCCAATTCGTCCCCCAACATTTTACTTTCCGGGGCGGAAAGGACCGCAAAGAGGCCTTCAACGGTATTGCCTTCCCCAAACTCTTTGCCCAGCACCCTTGCCGCCATGTCGGTCACAAAGGGAACAGCGCTCGGGGATCGTGATGAATGGGTGTCCCACTGGTTCATGGCAAGCTTCGCCAGCTTTCCCGGATGTCCCAGGATCATGACCGCCTTGAAAGGGCAGGAAACGGCCGCATCCAGTATAAAGCCCCATTCATTACTTACTTCGATAATCTGTTCATCCATCACCCCCAAATGCCGCCGGGCGGCCCGCGCCCCGATGTGACCGGGGACGAAAACCGGACGTTCCACGCCCGTAGCTGCCGCCACATTCAGACAATATTTCAGTGAGGTTCGCACGGCCGGACAACTGAAGGGACGGACCCGCCCGGAGGTTCCAAGGATGGACAATCCCCCTTCAATGCCGAGGCGGGGCTTGAAGGTCCGGGCCGCCATTTTCTCTCCTCCGGGGATGGATAAAGTTACCTTAATCCCCCGGGGGGTCACCTCCCGTAGCGCCGCCTCGATCATCCTCCGGGGAGTGGGATTGATGGCCGCCTCTCCCGGTGGTATGGACAATCCCGGTTTGGTAACCCTGCCCACGCCTTCGCCCGCTTCAAAATGGACGTTTCCATTCCCTGCTTCAAGATGGCCGCCGCCATTTTCCAGCCAAAAAATGGTCGCGATGACGGTCGCCCCATCCGTCACGTCGGGATCGTCCCCGGCATCCTTGCGGACGGCGGCAACGGCGCCGTCATCCTGCCGGCGCACGTACAGGAGCGGGAAATTAGCCCGGGTCCCGTCGGGAAGAGCAATCTCGACGCTCTGCGGTTCCTCGCCGGTGCAGAGAAACTGAGCCGCTGCCTTGGCCGCCGCCGCCGCGCAACTCCCCGTCGTAAATCCCATTCTGCCCTGTCCGGATCTCTCGGCCAAGTCGCCTCTGCTAATTACTTGTTTATGTCAAGCGATTATGATTATGGTTCAGGTCAGCAAGTGGTCGCATGCCTTCCAGCCCCTTACCTTTATTCCCTTGTGTTCATAGCACTCATCTCCGCCGTAGATCAATGACGGCATTACGGCTTTATCTCCGGCCAGGGCACACCATCTTTCCAATCCGGCAAATGACTCATGCGTCAGAGTGCGGCCGGATTTAATCTCAATCGGCATCAGCCTGGTTCCCTGCTCAACAATGAGATCGACCTCATTGCCGTTGCTGTCCCTCCAAAAATAAAAGGCAGGCCTATCGCCACGGTTTAGTCTTGATTTGACCAGTTCGGAAATAATGAATGTCTCAAAGATACTACCCCTTAGTGGATGCGTCTCCATCTGCTCGGTCGTTCTTATTCCCAGCAGCCAGGCGACAAGTCCAACATCATAGAAATAAAGCTTGGGCATCTTGATTAGACGTTTATTAAAATTGATCGCGTGGGGCCGCAATAAAAATACAAGATAGCTCGCTTCCAGTACGGATATCCAGGATTTAGCCGTGTTATGGGTAACGCCGCATTCTGTAGCCAGTGAGGACAGGTTGAGTAACTGTCCGGTACGCCCGGCGCATAGTCTGACGAAACGCTGGAAGGTCTCCAGTTCCTGGATCTTCAGCATCTGCCTGACATCGCGCTCAACGTATGCCGTAACGTAAGCGCTATACCAGGTGGCAGGAGCCAACGCCCGATCATAGATCGGCGGATAGCAACCGGTCAACAATATAGCGTCAATATCCTCGGGCAGCCAGCCCGCGCTTGCCAGCTCCGGGACGGCAAACGGAAGCAGTTCCAAAAAAGCGGCGCGTCCGGCAAGGGATTGGGTGATCCCCGACATCAGACCGAACTGCTGGGAGCCTGTCAAAATATAAAGCCCCATCCGGCCATCGGTGTCGATCAGAATCTGAAGATAGGAAAGAATTTCGGGGCAACGCTGTATTTCGTCCAGCACGGCACCGTTGGGATAACGCGCCAGAAATGAACGCGGGTCATCCTTGGCGGCCTGGCGGACGTCAGGCTCTTCCAGCGAGGCGTAGGGCCGATTATTAAAAACTGCCCTGGCCAGCGTTGTTTTGCCTGACTGACGGGGCCCGGTCAGCGTCACGACGGGAAACCCACGCAGCAGCTCCCGCATCGTTTCTTCTGCAATTCGATTAATCATAACATTAGCTTACCAGGCTTTATGTATTTTGTCAAATACATTTACACATTGC
>JAPLJZ010000163.1 GCA_026388335.1 Deltaproteobacteria bacterium | reverse complement strand
TCAATGCTGATGCGTTTTAATCTTTTGTGTAAAGTATAGCGAAACGACAGTAAGGCAGGCGCCGATGATAAAGGGTAGCCGCCAGTTTATCAACCATAAGGTTCCTCCGATAAGCGGAATTACTACTGCGGAGATATGGTTAATCGTAAAGCCGACGGCGGTACTCTGTGATAAATCTCCGGGGTCGGCCGTTTTCTGAAGATAGGTATTTAACCCGATGGAAAAGTTGAAGAAGATACTATCAAGCACATACAGGATGATTGCCACCCAGACGTTTTCGATAAATGCGTAGCCCAGAAACAAGACGAAGAGGCTGGCGCTTTCGAGCGAAAGGACCACACGCTCGCCATATACGTTGATCGCTTTTGAGATGTATCTGTTGGTCAGGAACGTAAGGGCATAATTCAGGACATAAATACCAGCGATAGTACCGACACCCAGTTTATATTTTTCGACCAGCAGAAAGACGGCAAACACAATGAAAATCTGCCTGCGGGCTCCGTTCAGGAAGTTTAATGTGTAGTAAAGCCAATACTTTCGGCGTAGGACGAGTTTATTCTGATGGTGGAGTCTCTGGTCATTAACCGGATTTTTCGAAAGCATATAGATTCCCGTGAATGAAACAAAGACACCCAGAAGCAGAAAGTTAATGCGATAGGGCAAAATAAAAGAAAGCGCCCAGATAATAGTTCCCACGGCAATATTTGCCAGAGCCCCGTATCCTCGCAATCGGGCAAATATAATCGGGGCTGCTGTCTTATCGAAATACTGAACAGTAAGCGATTTGTTGGTTGTTTCAAAATAGTGAAAACCAATCGACATGATAACCGTTGTCATAAGTAAGCCCGTGAAGGTTGTAAAAAAACCGGTTGCCCCAATCCCGATCCCAAGCAGGACAACCGACCATGCCGATAAGCGATGTTCCTTCATGATCAACAATACGTACATGACCATAAAAGTAAGGAAGCCCGGAATTTCGCGCACCGCTTGTGCCACACCGATCTGAAAGCCGTTCACCCCGATGACTTCTTTGGCGAAATTCGTAAATAGAGCCATCCATCCCTGTAATCCGGCACTTGCACATATCACCAGCACCATCAGGTATGCGTACATCGGATTGTTTTTAAATGGTTCCGTCCGCTTTCCGTTCAAAAGAATCTCCAAATGATGATCTCTACCTTGCCCTGACAATAGCTTACCGGAAAAGTCAGGACAAGGAATAAATATAGTTTATGCTTGGGGATTGGAAACAGGGTTGGAAATTATCTCCAGACAGATTCACGACCAAGGGTCTCCTTAAGGCCCTAGTCTTCACCATTTCTGCTTCGCCAGTAAATATAAAATATCGTGAATATTTTTACTATAGTCATTACGGAGATTCTACATTCTTTCGAAGAACGCCAGCCGCAGGACCCGCCCCTCCTTGACATCGGCGGCGTAACTGCCATAGATCAAAACCTCGCCGGCCGCCGTATTGACTGTTCGCAACGGACTGCCGAATTTTGATATAAAATCCGCCCGGAGCAGCGGCGTCCCCAAGGGTCTTTCCACGATGATCACATTATCTTTGATTAGATAAGCCGTCCATTCCGGATGGATGTAGATGAAAACCATGCCGACGCTAGAGGGGAAGGTTTTCGGTTGCACTGCCCGCAGTTCTTCCCGCGTCCTGCTATTCAGCAGGCCGGGGCGGACCGCCGGTCGGTCCGGCAGGACTCTGGATGCCACCGGAGAAGACGCGTCTCCTCTCATCCCCAACACTCTTTTGGCAATGGCCGCCAGGGGGGCATCGCCCCCCTTCTCGACAAACCGGCGCAGATCGGCGTCCCCTTCTTTCTTCAACCCCATTTCCAGCTCCATCGATCCCAGATTGTAAAGCGCCCCATGATATTCCGGATATTGCCGGGCCAGTGACTTGAGCAGAGCAACGGCTTCTGACTTCAAGGCCGGTCGGTCTTCGGCGGCGCCGGCCAGATAAATGGCCAGCGCCCGGTTGTTCATCCCTTCGGGAGAGCCGTCCGGCTTTTTCAACTTCTCTTTCGCCGTCTGGACGGCCTCCCTGGCGGCGATTCCGGCCTTGTCGTATTCGCGGTTTACGATCAGCGCCGATGATAGGTTGATCCTCGCCGGAAGATAAAGGGGGTCTTTCTCCACCGCCATGTTGAGCAAGGTAACGGCCCGCGCCATATGTCTCTTAAAGACTGCTTTTTCATAGCAATTCTGCACGCCCATGGACTGGCTTCTTTCCATCATTAGGGGGGCCGTAATGGCGGCAACCAGCGCGGCCCTGGTCTCCGTATCTAGTTGGACGGGAATGCTGAAACGATTCGAGAGAGAAGCATCGCAGTTCTCCAGCACCCCTTGCGCCAGTTGAAAATGGCACAGGCCGATATTGTTCTGGACCTCCCGGCCTGGGTATCGCTCGTTGAACATGCCGAACAGGATCAGGGCGTCTTCATAGCGGGCGAGTTCATAAAGACGGACGCCGAAGGTGAAAAGTTCAAGGGCCTCCACAATGGGCGTCAGGCTTGTTCTCAGAAAATCGGCACGCTGTCGGGGCGTGGGATGGGTCTTGTCGTCCAGAGCGGCTTTCTCTGTGATCTGATCCACATAAGCATCGAAGAAAGTCGCGCCTTCCCGGGATATGACCGTCTTGGGATCATAACCAGCCATGGTGCAAGCAATCAAGCCCTCCTGATCGGCCTGGAACTCCTTTACCTGGGCGGCCTGCTGCGCTTCCGGCGTCGTCCGGGCGGCGTCGGTGATCTGGGCAAACATAAGGCGCACGGCCTCGCTGCCCCCCTGGCCTGCCGCACCGCTGTAAACCTTCAGGGCATCGAATGTCTCGGCGTGCCAGAAGTGACCATTGGCCAGATGGGACAACTCATGTCCGACCAGAAAGGCCAACCGGGCGTCACCCACCTCCTGCGACACATCTAGGTAACAGAGATGAACAGCCCCGCGGGTGATCATGACCGCGCCGTCCGCCCGGAGGACAAAGGTCCAGGGATCGCCCGGGGCCTTGATTACCATCAGTTCGGAGACCACGCCGGCAGGTTTGCGGGATGCCGCCCAGATCTTCGGGAAAATGACGTTGCGAGCCCGATCCACAAGGGGGTCCGCCCCCTCGTTGACCTCGCCATAGAGTCTGATCCAGGCTTCCTTGGTCCGCAGCCGGGCTTCTCCAGCCAAGGAGACAATCGTCTCCAAAGCCTGCAAAGCCGTCTGCCGATTTTCAGACGACAGTGGTGTTTGCTTCACCTTCAGGTTTTTCAGATCCTCCAGAGACCGAAAGATCCCCTCGGGGAGCTTATCCCGCTTCAGGGCCGCCAGAAAATCCTCCGCCCGGTTCTCCGGCCCTTTGAGAAAATCTCCGCCACTGATCTGATTGGAAGGCGCGTTTCCGTCTTTAGCGGCCGCGCTACAGCTTCGGGTTCCGCTCCGGTCGGCTTCCACAGCAGCCAGGACAGCAAAGCGCATCGCCTCGGCCCACTGGCCTAGATCATAATAGATTTTCAGATTGTTTTTATGCAGATACTCGTCAATGGCAGGTTGAAACTGGGTAAGGGCATCCGCCGAATCGTGTGTTGTGGCAAGTTGCGGCGGCATCTTAAGTTTCAGGCCCCCAATCAGAACCAGCAGCGCTTCCCGGACGTCTTTTTTCATCGCCTCGTCGCCGGCTATCTCGGCATATTGCCCTTCCGCCGCCAGCACTCCGAAACTGAAGGCAGCCTTCTCCGGCGGCACCACACCGGTAAAACCTCTAATCCCTACGGCTACCGTAACTGTTTTTTCAAATTTGGGGCTGACACGTACCACCTTCACCATAAGCGACCTAACCATGGTTTTAAAAGACGGCGGACCTTCTTGAATCCTGATGCTACCGGCATTATCCGCGCCAACGAGCTCGCCCGCGGAAACAAAAAAAATACCCAGCAACAAAACCGCAAACCATTGACGCATGATAACCCCTCCTTACGTGGAAGACATACAATTACAAACCTAACCTTTCAATTATCATTTCCCATGTTTTTTCGAGTATCCTGTACATTATCTGCTTATTATTCTCCATACATGACAAAGGACGACCAGTAGTAGGGGTGGCGGTAATCTTCCGAGGCGCGCATGGAGCGTTTGGCCTCCCGGAGGGCCTCGTCTTTGGTCATCCCCTTTTTCAGGATGTTTTCGTAGAAGCGAACCATCAGTTCCTTCGTCCCCTCGTCGCTCACGCTCCAGAGGCTCACCACCGTGGCCGGCGTCCCCGCATACATGACCGCGCGGGTGAGACCCACGACCCCTTCCCCCCGTTCCATCTTTCCCAGGCCCGTCTGACAGGCGGAAAGGACTACGAGACGGGCATGGTAGCGGCTGTTCATGATTTCCCCCAGGGTCAGGAAGCCGTCTTCCGCATCCCCGGGGATCTGGCTTAGGGCGATAGCCTGGAACTTGTCGTCCAGGATGCCGTGGGTGGAGAAGTGGATATAGCCGTAATCCTCCATGCCTTTGTCCTTGGCGTAGGCCTCCGTAGCCTCGATGCGCAGGAGGGGCTTGCCGATCCGCCCCTTGTCGCCGAAGAGTTTCACAATTTCCTGTACCTCCTTGCCGCTACCCACGAGGCGGTCCAGCTTGCCCCCGGAGCGGAGATAGCCGCTCCGGGAAAGGTCGGCTGACTTGGTCACGCCCTTCATGTCGCTACCCTCTTCCTCCTTGCCGGCCTTGAAGTTTTCATAGTCATACACCGGATCGCCGAAACCAATGAACCGGTCGCTCAAACCCTCCTGGCGATATTGGGTCCGCAGGAGGGCCAGGATGGAGGCGGACTGAACATATTTAAGACGGTATTTCTCCACAAGAAAGGCCATGCCCTCTTCCGACGGGACAAGCAAACTCTCGAAGGGCAGGCGGGCCAGGATGCCGTCGGGAACGAGGATGATGGTCTTGCCTTGCAGGTAACCCGCCACGGGTTTCATGAGGATGGCGTAGAGGCGCTCCGCAAGGGTGCGCTTGACCGCGCTCAGGGGCTGGGGTGTTTTAAGAAATTCCACCCATTCGTTCACGTCGGCTTCCAGGGATTCCCGGGTAAGATAGGTTTTCGAGGCAGACGTCGAGAGATTGCCGGATGAGTCTGTCGGCGCACCTGGCGACGTTGCCGCGGTAGATTTCAGTGGACCCGTGGGTGAGGCAGCGGTGGACGCAAGGTACGGTGCCTTCTTGCCGGAAGACATCGCTTTGGCAATCGCGGCGGCTTCCCCTTGCTCAGTCAGGCGGACAATCTCAAATGTATCCGTCGTTACGACAAAGCAGTACGCCCCTGTCTCGGCAATGAAATACTCCAGGATCACCTCATCTTGATTCAGAATCCGCCGCTGCAGCTCTTCGATGGTCACCGGATCGGGATACTGGACGGAGGCATAGCGGGGGTTTTCGTAACGGATCTTACGCTTGACAGTCTCCAGCTCCGCTTCCGCCCCGGATCGTTCTTCCTTCAAGGAGGCTATCAGTTCTTTATCCGGCTTTGACTTAGCCGCTTCCTCCTGGAGCTTATTTTGAAGACGAGCCAGACTATTCTCGATGCCATCTCGCTTCGTCTTCAGCTCCGGCTTAATGCCCTCCTCCAGATTCACCAACCCCTCGGCCAACTGATCCAGAAAGACCCGGGCCTTCATAGACTCGGCGTAACGGAAGGCCTTGGTGGAAAATTTATTTTCAAGCATGAAGATTGTCGCGTCTTGATAATGGTCGTAGACCTTCTCCATATAGCTCTTCTTCATTTCCGCAAAACCGGCCTGCCCGCGCACCCGTTCAAACCTCGAAAGCCCCTGTTCGTATAGTTGAACGGCCTCAGAGATTCTGCCTTGATTCCCTAAGACGCCCGCCTTCTTAACCAACAGATAAGCTTCCGCTTCCGCATCCTCGATCTTTTGGGCAAGATTGAAAGCCAGGTCATACTTTTTCAGGGCCTTGTCGTTATCTTGCATCTTTGCATAGACATCGCCAAGATTCTTGTAGGCCTTGACCTGATCAAGAGGAGATTCCGCCTGCAGAAAAATAGCCAGTGATTTCTCATTTATGTCGATCGCTTTTGCATAGTCGCCTCTCTTCAGGTAGATCCCTCCCATATTCAGATAAATAATCCCCTGGCCAATGGGTTCACCGACTTGCTTAAACAGCAGTAGCGCCTTGTCATACATCTCCAGCGCCTTAGCGTCGTTCCCTTGATAACAATTGGCTTCACCCATGTTCCAGAAAGCATTCGCCTGACCGAGAGGGTAATCCGCCTTCTCATACTGACGAAGCGCTTTGTCGGACATCGCCAGACTCTTTTCATAATCACCCGTCATCAGATAAATATAAGCCATCCCTCTGAAAACAGTTCCCTGTCCACTGGGTTCATCGGCCTGCAAATAATAGGGAAGGGCTTTTTCGTAAAACTCCAGGGCCTTGACGAAATCTCGTTTGTAATAGGATAGGTGCCCGATATCAAAATAAACGCGTCCCATGCCAATCGGTTCACCGACCTTTTGGTACAAGACCAGCGCCTTGTTATACATGTCCAACGCACCGACATTGTCTCCCATTCTGAGGGCAATCAACCCCAGCCGCCAATATATATAGGCCTGACCGGTCGGCACATCAGCCTTGAGGAAAATGGGGAGCGCCTTGTGATATATAGCCAACGCTTTTGCGTTTTCCGATTTGAAGTAATGGATATCACCAATACTTATGAAAACATCACCCTCGCCGAGCAGGTCTTTCGCACTCAGGGAAAGGGCCAGCGCCTTTTCGGCAGATGCGAGGGCTTTTACGTTGTTGCCTGTCCTCCTGTAGATCTCCACCAAACTCTGATAGACACGGCCCTGACCGGCTTCATTATGAGTCTGCCCATAGAGGGAGCGCGCCTTTTCGTACAACTCGGTCGCCTTCGGAAAAACCCTTTTTCTTGTGTACAGATCGGCCATGCCTTTATAAACGTTACCCTGCCCGGTCGCATCGCCTGATTTCAAGTAGAGGGTTAGTGCCTGTTTATATAATTCAAAGGCCCCGACATTGTCCCCTGTCCTCATATGGATTTCACCCCGGCTCAGGTAAATGCCGGCCTGACCGGAGGCGTTATAGGTATTTTCGAAAAGGGGCAAGGCACGGCCATACATTTCAGTCGCCTTCGCGTAGTCTCCTGTTCGCAGGAATAGATCGCCGAGATGCTTGTATGCCTTGGCTTGTCCTGAAGAGTCATGAAGGTCCTTATAGATTAAAAGGGAACTCTCATAGCATTTCCGGGCATTCTCATTATGCAGTATCCAAAAATAGTCGTTCCCTTTCGTCATCAGCAAATTGGCAATGCTTCTGTTATTGAGTTTATTCGTTATCAGGTAATCACGGAAGGCATTTTCACCGGAGGCGTAGACCGTGAGGATATCTCCCAAGATGTTTTCCTCATTGACGGATCCATGGGCAATTGTTACAAATAATGACACGGTAATAATGATGTTGGCCATCAGGACCATTCTTCGCTTAGTCATGTTCGCCGTCTCAGTGAGTCATATATTTTTTTAAATATATCAAATATAAAAAGGGGCTGATTGCTCAGACCCCTTTTTATATTTTCTGCACATACAATGCGTGAAATCGCTATCTTCGATCTGTATCTATCTGGGTATAGACTTTGGAATCATCCTTCGGACCTTCATTCGGACCATCAGAGAAACAAGGAGCTGTGAGGCAAAACGATAAAAGCGTGACTAACGCAAGGGCTGTTAATTTTTTCATTGTTACACCTCCTTTCACATAAAATGCCGACCGAGCCAGCTATAGATTTAACTTTGAGAGGTTGAAATGTTTGCCTGTCTGATCGAAAAGTGTTTGATAACTACCGTATGGCCCGATTATAGGTGATGTTTCATAAATGTCAATATTTATTTTTCTTTCTCCCTTTGCCATCTCTTCAGAAAGTATCTGATCTTTACCACCATCGAGTCATCATCTACTTCCCATAACGAAGCAATTTCGCACATCGGCAAAAAGAGTTTCATAAAACAAAGCTTAATGTTGGGAGTGTCAACAGCAAAAAGCAAAAAGGGACTACGGCATAGACCGTAACCCCTTTTTGCTTTATTAATGGTAGTCCCACGGGGAGTTGAACCCCGGCTTCCGGCGTGAGAGGCCAGCGTCCTAACCACTAGACGATGGGACCATGGTTGCGAGAGGAGGAGTATCTATTCAATAATCTTGTAATTGTCAAGGTGAAAATCAGGTTTTGCCACCGCTGGTGATGAACGCCACCGCCTTTTCAAGTCTTCTGACAACCCGCTCCTTACCAAGGGTGATCATTACATCATCGATCCCGGGACTGACCGTCTTGCCCGTTAGGGCCACACGCAGGGGCTGGGCAATGATCTTCAGCTTCACACCCCTCTCTTCGGTGAAGCGACGGAGAAATTGCTCGATCCCCGTCTTTGAGTAATCCGCGCACTGAGGCAGCTCCCGCATGATAGCCTGCAGATGCTCCACGATCTCCGGCGTAAGAAATTTTTTTGCCGCTTCGGGATCGTATGTCACCTCATCAGCAAAGTAAAACTGCCCGCTATCGGCCATTTCTACCAGGGTCTTGGATCTGCTCCGCAAGTCATCTACGGCATGGTTAAGGAAGTCCGGG
>JAPLJZ010000205.1 GCA_026388335.1 Deltaproteobacteria bacterium | reverse complement strand
TCGCTAACTTCATCATCTACAACCTCAGGGACCTGACACAGAACACCATCGTGTTTGCCGTGAACTTCGCAATCATGCTCTACACCCTGTTCTTCTTTATCCGGGATGGAGACAAGTTCGTCCGTATGATCATGAAACTCCTACCCCTCGAACAGGCACGGGAAGCCCTGATTCTGGAAAGATTCTCCTCCACCGCCCGGGCCACCCTCAAGGTGACCCTGATTATCGGCGGCATCCAGGGCATCTTGGGTGGTCTGGTCTTTTTTCTCACCGGAGTCAAGGGCGCCTTGACCTGGGGGACGCTGATGGTTTTCACGTCCATTGTTCCCGCCATCGGCTGTTCCCTTGTCTGGGCCCCGGCGGGGATCGTCATGGTCATGATAGGACATTTTTGGCAGGGCATGATCATTCTGGCCTTCGGCATTATCGTTATCAGCCATGTGGATACATTTCTGCGTCCGCTGCTTCTGGGGCATGACGTCCAGATGCACACCCTGCTGATCTTTCTTTCCACCCTGGGAGGTCTTGCCCTGTTCGGGATTTCGGGTTTCGTCATTGGACCCGTTATCACCTCCCTGGTGCAGACCTTCTGGGAGATGCATGACGAATTATCCAAAAGTAGCGGATCGTGAAAACAACCTATACCTTCATCCGTCAAACGGCGGATTCGCAAATAGACAAAATCATTCGTCTCTATCAGACGGCGGGATGGTGGACCGGACAAGCCCACGAAAACCCCGAACTGATTCGCCGGATTGTCACAGGCAGCCATTGTTTCGTCCTTGCCTGTGAAGGGGACGAGATCATCGGGATGGGCCGGGCGATCAGCGATGGGATAAGCGACGCCTATATTCAGGACGTGACTGTCCTTCCCGAATTCCGGGGGCAGGGCGTCGGAACTGGCGTCGTGCAGGAGATCCTCAAGAAGTTGCGGGCCGACGGTTTGCAATGGATCGGCCTCATCGCCGGCAGGCATTCCCATCCCTTTTACAGGAAACTGGGGTTTGAAGAGATGCCGGCCGCCACGGCCATGCTCTTGATGATGAATTTTGACGGGGCCATGAGAGAGTCATCATGAAAAAGCTCGCCCTTGAAGACTACCCGCTGCTCAGACCTTACTTTGCCTGTCAGCCCTACGGTCTGTGCACCTATTCCCTGCCTTCCCTGATCGTCTGGAGCAATCATGTCTTTCAGACGTTCTATGCCATCGAAAATGATTCCGTTATCATCGCCAATGAATCCGGATGCCGGCCGGAAGAAAACCATCTGCTGCTGCCGGTCAGACCGAACGGCTTACCCGCGCCGGAAGAGCTTGCCGCCCTTGCCTTGCAGACCGGCTACCGGCAATATGGATCGGTCCCGGAGGATTATCTGGGACAGATGGGGGGGGAAAAGATCGGGCAGTACTTTATCGTCTCCGAACAGCCGGAATATGACGACTATGTCTATCTGACCGGGGATCTGAGTCAGCTCAAGGGCAATCGTTATGCCAAGAAACGCAATCTGCTGCACCAGTTTTCCCGGGATTATCTCCAGCCGAACCGTATGGTTACCAGACCGATCACATCCGCTGTAGTTGCAGAATGCCTGGACTGTCTTGAAAAGTGGTGTGAAATAAGGAACTGCGACGTCGATCAGAACTCGAATCTGGCCTGTGAAAAGGAGGCCGTTATCAACGCCCTTCATCACTATGAACAGCTTGACATGAAAGGGCTTTACGTACGCATTGACGGGGAGGTCTCCGCCTTCTGCATCTCTTCCTATCTCCGCCGGGATATGGGGGTCATGAACTTCGAAAAGGCCCTGCCCCACATCCGCGGCCTCTACCAGTACCTCGACAACGAATGCGCGAAACACCTTTTTAACGACTATATGTATATCAACAAGGAAAGCGACATGGGCCTTCCCGCTTTAGCCGAATCAAAGAATTCCTATCATCCGGTCTTCAAAATCAAATCCTACCGCCTGGCCCTCCGCTGACATCCCGCTTTTTCATTCTATGGACATGAGGGAGAGCCAACGTTCTTCCTCGGTGGCGCAGGGAAGGTCATGCTCCTTGAGGAGGGCGATGATCGCCGGTGCATTGAAGCGGAGATAGGGATTGATCTTCAATTCCTCGGCGAGGGTCGAGTAAACATGGCCGGGGTCGTATGCCTGCCGGAACTGGTCGATATCCGGGTTGTCCGGTTCCAATTGCTTAGCCAGAGCCACGGAATCCCGGCCATAATCGTGGCCTGCATAAATCAGGGTGTCTCCCGGCAGGGCCATAAGGCGTTTGATGGACCGGAAGAAGGCCCGGAGATCGCCGGAAAAGCAGTTGCCCACCGTGCCGTTGAAAAGGGTGTCCCCGGTAATCAGAATGCCGCCGGCGTGGAAACATACGGAATCTGCCGTGTGCCCCGGCGTCCGGTAAACCCGGATCGCTTCTCCCTCGATCTCGATGGCCACGCCGTCAGGAAACTCATTGTGATCCAGATACAGCGCCCGGCTATGGCGCAGGAGTGGTTCATTGCCCACCGTATGATCGAAGTGGCCGTGGGTGTTGGTGACATAGGTCAGGGAAAGTCCTTGCTTGTCGAGGAAGCGGAGCATCTCCTCCCAGGCCACGCCGTCTATGGCCACGGCCCCCTTCTTCCCATAGAGCATATACGCGAGATTGTCACCGCAGCGGAACTGCTCAAGATGCAAGCCGGTAATCACCATTGCCTTCTCCTTTGTCCCGATGGAGAATAAAAGTGGCTTTTCTCTCGAAAGATTGTTAAAGTACCGCCGTCTATACGAGATCTACGCAAATCTTTCCATCACTTGGCCATGATAAAATTGGGAGGAACGACCTATGGAACTCGGCGATTTTGTAGTTGTGGACCACCCCCGGCACCCGTTTTACGGACGCACGGGGAAGATAATCGGCCGTCGGGGCGAGTACGCAGAAGGTGATCCCTGGTTCCTCATTTATGTGCCTGCCCACATGCGCAGCTTTCTCGTTCCCCAATCGATGCTGTGCCTCGAAAAAGACACCGCCGTGGCCGTCGACGTCTTCAGCGATCGCCTCCAGTAAGGCATGGCCCCGATAACGGCTTTTGCATCCCCACCGCTTACGCAGAGGCGATTTCCAATGGTTTATGAACGCCGGATACCGTGACGATGCCGGTTATCAGTTCCGGCGGGGTGATATCGAAGGCAGGGTAATATGCCTGCACCCGGTCACCGGTGATTGGCGTCCCCTGGAATTCGAGGACCTCCCGGGGATCCCGCTCCTCGATGGGGATTTCATGTCCCCGCAGGGTGCGACGGTCGGGACCACCGTAGCCGAGGATATAAAAAGGAATGCCTATGTATCGCGCACAAATGGCCAACTGTAGGGTCCCCACCTTGTTGGCCACAGCGCCGTCCATGGCAATCCGGTCCGCTGCGGTAAAGACCTTCTGAATCATTCCTTTGGACATGCAATAGGCTGCCATGTTGTCGGTGATGAGGGTGGTGTCGATTCCCATTTCGCTCAAGGACCAGGCCGTCAGTCTGGCCCCCTGGAGATAAGGCCGCGTCTCCGTACATATCGCCTTTATATCCTTGCCATTTTCTTTTGCATACTTGAACATGTAAAGCAGACCGGCCCCGGCAAAACAATGGGTGAGAACTGTATCTCCGGAGGCAAGCAGGGTTTCCGCCTGTCTGCCCGTAGCCTGGGAGATCTCCCGCTGCCGGGACAGGCTTTTTTTCAGGACCTCAAGAATTACCTCCGAGGCCTTTCTGTCCGGATGCTTTCTGACCCTCTCTAAGAGCTTACCCAGCAGGAGAGCGAGATGAAACCCCGTCGGCCGGGTGGCGCAAAGGCGGTCGGCGGCCTGCTTGAGTCCCACCATATCCCGGCCGCCGTTTTGCCTTTCGAACTCTCGTGCCGCAAGATAAAGACCGTATCCCGCCGTGATGGCAATATCCCCCGCCCCCTGGACCAGCATCTGCTCAATAGCCCGGGCCACTTCCACATGATCGGTGCAATACACCTCCGCTTCGGACCGGGGCAACTTGCGCCGATCAATGATAATCAGTGCGTCTTCCCCCTCCAGATAAACATTGTTCTCCAGGTGCATCAATAAAGGCTCAGTCAAGATTGTAGTTTCCCTTCTTTTTATAAATTAAATTGATCGACCCTAAGCGCTATTGCGCCTCATAAATTCAGTTTTTCAAAAAGGTTCAAGAAATCCGAGGAGCACAAACTATCATAGTCCTTTCAGTCATGCAAACAAGGATTCAACCATAAAGACAAAAACATCTTGACTTTGTTTAATTGATTTGGCTTTTAGTGATCCAGAAAGACGGCTTTATTTTCTGTCCAAGCAGTCCCAAAGCGTAATTTTTGCACGGTCGCCTCCCTGAGCGGGAAAAGGAATACATGAACGGAGACTGACAAAGATGGCTTCCCAGATCCAGCAAATCGAAAAAAAGCAGCTCCGGTTGTTTGAAAAGCTTATCAGATCCGAACAGGAAAAATCGGTCATCCTTGATTCGATGACCGAACTTGTTTTATATCTGGACACAGATTTGCGCGTTATCTGGGCGAACAAGGCCATGCATGACGCCTTCTCGTTAACGACCGGTCAACTGAACAGAAAACACTGCTATCAAGCCCTCCACAATAGAAGCAAAGTATGCAGCGTCTGCCCGGCCGAAAAAACCCTTAAAACCGGGAAACCCCACGAGGTAGTGGATTTTTTGTCGTACAAGAGAAATTGGGTCCTCCGTAGTTACCCGGTCCGCAATGAAAAGGGGGCTCTCACCGGGATTGTGGAAATCGTCACCGACATAACGGAACGTAGAAGGGCCGAAGAGGCATTGAGACAGTCGGAGCAGCAGTATCGTGAGCTCTTCGAAAATGCCAACGACATCATCTTTATTCTCGATTTCGACGGCAAGATCCTGTCCGGCAACGCCGCCGCCGCAAAAACTTACGGCTACGAGCAAGAGCAACTCAAAGGTTTGAATATAGCCGACCTCCTTCATCGGGATGATCTTTCCGTGGTCCGGGACCTCCTTCAAAAGAAGGTCGACGATGCCGAAGTACAGACACCCCAGGAATTTCTGACATTTACAAAAGATGGCGAGACGGTATGGCTGGAAGTCAACACCCGGATCATGAAGGAAAACGGCAGAAACGTCTCCATTCACGGTATTGCCCGCAACATCACGGAACGGAAAAGGATGGAAGAAGACCTGATAAAGAGAGAAAGGGAACTGTCGGAAAAATCAAGGAATCTTGAAGATGCCAACACCGCCCTTAAGGTCCTCCTCAAGCGTAGAGAAGAGGATAAGACGGAACTGGAAGAAAAAGTGCTGTGCAACATGAGAGAGCTGATCCTGCCGCATATTGATAATTTGAAACTGTCTTCCATCGACAGCCACCAATTGAATCAATTGACGATCCTTGAGGGTCACATCAATGAGATCATTTCCCCGTTCTTGCGCACCCTGTTCTCGAAATACCCCAATCTCACGCCCATGGAAATCAAAATCGTAAATTTTATAAAAGAGGGACGAACAACAAAGGAAATCGCTGAACTGCTTCATATATCGGCCAGAACGATCGATGTGCACCGGGACAACATCAGAAAAAAAATTGGCTTGAGGAGCAGGAAAATCAATCTCCGCTCCTACCTGCTCTCTATATAGTAATTACGCCCTATCCCAATTAAGGGAATACAAAATATAGAATGCGTATGGTGTTTTCGGAGAGGACCAATATCATCATTAACCAATCATGACTAAGGAGGGGAAATTATGACGCGTGAGGAAAAAATCGAGGAAATCCGCCAACGTGCCCGGAAGAATTTTTCTCTGGGTTATAATTGCGCGGAATGTGTCACTGAGGCGGTCTTGAGTCTGGTGGATACGGGGTTGCCTCCCGAAGTAAAGAAAGTGGCGACGGGATTTGGCGGCGGTATCGGGCTTTATGGAGACACCTGCGGCGCCCTTGCCGGCGCGGTGCTGGCCGTCAGCGCCGTACACGGAAGAAGCAGCCTTCCCGAAGGCGAAGGGAAGGAAGCGGCCATGAAGTCAAAGGAACAGCTCTACGGAAAACCTGGTCTTTACCGGTTGTTCAACATCATCCCCAATCGGATTTACGAGAAATACGGCAAGACGCTATGCCGTGATTTCACTGCCCAGTGGCAATCCAGTTGGCTCTGCCGCGATCACGCGCTATTCTGTCGCGAACTCATTACCGATGCGGCGGGCATTGCGGCTGAACTTATTCTATCCGACAAGGAAGAAATTGCTTCGAGGCCCTTTGCAAAGAACGTCGAAAATCTAAAAGACTGAAAGGAGATCATAGTAATGAGTCAAAAGATGGTCGTCATCGGCGGCGGGGCGGCAGGCCCTTCCACGGCGGCGGAGGCCAAGCGGAGAAACAGGTCCCTCGATGTCACCATGATCGAGGGAGGCGATTTTGTGTCCTACGCCGCCTGACCGATGCCCTATTACATCGGTGATGTAATCACGGACTACAAAAAACTGGTAATACGCACACCGGAAGATTTCCAGAAGAACGGCATCAACGTGAGGATCAAGACCCGCGTGGAAGATATTGATTCCCAAAAAGGGCTGGTCCGCCTGTCCGATAATTCCAGCCTCCCCTTCGATATCCTCGTTATGGCTACCGGCGCCGACGCCGCCCGGCTGGACATCCCGGGGGCCGATTTGGACGGGGTCTTCGTCCTCCGAAACCTGACGGACGCCCTCCGGCTCAAAGCCTACCTAAACGAGAAAGAATGCCGCAAAGCAGTTATTATCGGTGGTGGATACATCGGAATGGAGATGTGCGAGGCCATGAAAAACCTTGGTATCCAGACGACGGTCCTCGACGTGCTGCCCCGTCCCGTCATCCGCTGGGATGCCGAGTTTGCCAAGATGATCGTGGATGAGTTGGGGAAAAACAAGGTGCCGTTTCTGCCGGAAACAAGGCCCCTCGCCATCGAAAAGGGAATAGAGAGCCGCCTCGTCCTGAAGACGGACAAGGGGGCTCTGGATGCCGACGTGATTTTGATGGGAGTGGGCACCCGTCGCAATGCGGCCCTGGCTAAGGCCGCGGGGGTAGAGATGGGTGAAAGCGGCGCCATCAAGGTTGATTTCCGGCAGCAGACATCCCGCGAAGGGATCTATGCCGTCGGCGACTGCTGTGAGGTCTTTCATCGGGTGGCCCAGCGCTGGGTCTATTTTCCCCTGGGAGACATCGCCAACAAACAGGGACGCGTCGCCGGCCAGAATATCGGGGGACGCCCGACGGAGTTTCCCGGCATTGTCGGCGCCCAATCGTTCAAGGTCTTCAATCTCGAGGTAGGCGCTACGGGGCTTACGGAGGAGGAGGCGTTAGCGTATGGATTCCAACCTGTCAGCGCTATGATCTGGGGACTTCCCATCGGCCGGCCCATGGCAAAGGGCGAAAAGCTGGGGGTGAAACTGGTTGCCGACAAAACAACGGGTAAGCTCCTGGGCGGCCAGTGTATCGGTGAAAAAGGGGCCGTCCAGCGGATCGTCGGCCTGTCCGTCGCCCTGTGGTCCGGCTTGCCCATCGAAGAGGTCGGCTATCTGGACCTTCCCTATGCTCCGCCTTTTGGCGGCGCCTGGGATGCCATCCATGTTGCGGCCCAGGAACTTATGAAAAGAATGTAGTTTAATGGAGGAGGAACAAGCGTGGCGTTAAAAAGCAATGAGCGGGGTGTGGAGATCATTGCCGTCAGTATTGACGGTAAGGCCTGCGGGACCTATGAGGGCCTTGCCGGGACATTTGTTGGCTTTGCCGATTCCTGTATTCGCATGAAAGCGCTCCCGGGTTTTTACAGAGTAGGTCTGACCGTGGAAGGGGAATTGAAGGGACGAAGCCTGCGCCTTGTCCTGCCGGAAAAGCGAACTCAGGCGGAACTGATAGAGATCATTGATATATCTTTACTTAACATAGTTGCCTTTCCCTGCACAGAGGGTGAGGCAGAGTGTTTTATAGAAGTCAAATCTGGAAATTGAATATTTAAAAAGGAGGAAATTATGGCTTTAAAAACGGCAAAGGAGTATCTGGACAGCATCAAAAAAATGAAACCCCGCGTTTATATCGGCGGGAAATGGGTAACGAACCTGCTGGAAAATCCCGTGACCAAATCCATGGTCATGGCCAACTCCGCCATTTACGGCCTGGCGGAAGATCCGGCCCACAAAGAAGTCATGGTGGGAACATCCCATCTGACTGGGGAGCCGGTTAACCGCAACCTCAATGTCGCCCGGAACATCCACGACCTGGATATGCGCCAGGAGATGGCCCTCCTCACGAGCCAGACCGTGGGTACCTGCAACTATCGCTGTGTCGGCTGCGACGCCCTCAACAGCCTGGCCTCCACGACCTGGGAAATGGACCAGGCCTTGGGGACGAAATACAATGAGAGATTCAACAAGTGGCTCGCCTACGCCCAGGCCAACGACCTGGCCGTTTCCGGCGCCCAGCAGGATGATATCGATACCTTCGTTCACCTCGTCGAGAAACGCGACGACGGGATTGTGGTCCGGGGGATCAAGGTCAGCCAGAGCGGCGCCATCGGCTCCCATGAAACCCTGGTCCTTCCTGGCGGGTCGCTAAAAGAGGGAGAAGAAAAGTTCGCCCTCGCCTTTGCCGTCCAGAACAGCGTTCCGGGGCTCTCCTACATCTGCCAGTACAACGCCTACTCGGCGGAACGAGAGTTTTGCGACAATGAAGACGAACTTGGGAATCCGCTCTATGGTCAGCGGGAGACCTCGACGATGTATTTTGATAATGTCTTCATTCCCTGGGAGCGGGTTTTCCTTTGTGGTGAAACCAAATACTGCGGAAAAATGGTAACCCGGTTTGCCAAGGCCCACCGGATGAACTGCGGCGGGGCCTGCAAGGTGGGATTCGCCGACCTGATCATCGGCGGCACCATGATGGCGGCGGAATACATCGGCGTGGAGAAGATCCCCCATATCCAGGAGAAGATCATCGACATGGTCCGTTACAGTGAGACATCCCACGCCTGCGCCATCGCCGCCGCCATGCGGGGCCGGGAGGAACCCAAGGGATCGGGAGTCTTCCTGCCCGATGATCTTTTCGGAAATGCCGCCAAGCTGAACATCGCTCACGGGTTCTGGGAGATCATCAAGAACGCGGGCGATATCGGCGGCGGACTGGTGGTAACCGCCCCGAGGCTGAAGGACCTGGACGACCCGGAGGTAGGTCCCGTGCTGAAGAAGGCCTTCGGGGCGGCGGCGCCGGCGGATAAGCGCATGAAGGTCGCCAAGTTCCTCCAGCACTGGGCGGCGGGACTCCATGGAGTGGGGACGTGGCACGGCGCCGGGGCGCCCCAGGGCCAGCGGTTTATGTTTACCCTCCTCACGGACTTTGAGGCCAAAAAGAAGTTGGCCAAAAAACTTATGGGCATGAAAGACGAGTAAATAACATCCTGTCCGGATAGCGCACCTTTAAAAACCCATGCCCGAAGCGGGCACAACGAAGCGTGAAAATCCCTCCTTACCCCCCCTTTGGCAAAGGGGGGGTGGGGGGATTTTCTTATCAACTATTCCTCTCCGAAATAGCGGAGGGGAATAATTGATTTCTGATCTGCAATCATCATCATTCCCGTCCTTTTTTCCTTGACAAACTGTCTGTTTCGTAATACCAGAACATACGGTACAGAAGAAAGCCTTATGGATTTAATCATAGACAATTGCCTATATAATTCGGTGATTTCTATTAAACATGCTCCTCTTTTGGTTCATTTGCTCGCCTGCAACTTGCTTATGGCAACGGGATACTTCTCGCGTGCAACGCTCATGAACAAGTATCATAAGTATTATGATCTTCAGGATGTTGGAAAGGTTTTATGATCAGGTATTTTAAAGGTTTCATGAAACATTTTAAAGTAAGGAGGGTGTAGCGTATGTACTTTGCAGCGGAAGTGCTGGCAAGCTCCAGCACGCTCAAACAGAAGTGGGAGGACGAGGTTCGCAAGAGCGTCGCCAAGGTCGCCGATCAGAAACCGGAAAAGCTCTGGTCCACTGTATCCGACCTCCAGATTAAACGTCTTTATGGTCCCGATGACATCAAAGGCATGGATTTCGAAAGGGACATCAGCTATCCTGGCCAGTTCCCCTACCTGCGGGGCAATCAGCCCACTGGTTACCGGGGTAAATACTGGACCTACCGGATGTTCTCCGGCATGGGAGACGCCAAGACGACGAACGAACGCTGGCATATGCTCCTCAAGGAAGGACAGACGGGTCTCAGCACGGCCTTTGATTTTCCGACATTGATGGGTTATGACTCCGACTGTCCCAAAGCAAGGGGGGAATGCGGAAAGTGCGGCGTCGCCATCGATACCCTGGAAGACTTCATGCAGTTGGTAGAAGGCATCCCCATGGACAAGGTTACCACGTCCATGACCATCAACCCGCCGGCAACGGCACTCTGGGCCATGTACTGCGCCGCCGCGGAGATCAGGGGCATCCCCCTGACCAAGATCGGCGGGACGATCCAGAACGACATGCTCAAGGAATTCATCGCCCAGAAGACCCTGATGTGTCCACCCGATCCCTCGGTCAAGCTGATCAGCGACACCGTGGAATTCGGAACCAAGTACGTTCCCCGCTGGAACACCATCAGCATCAGCGGTTACCATATCCGGGAAGCCGGCGCGACGGCCGTTCAGGAGTTGGCCTTTACCCTGCGGGACGGCATGGAATACGTCGAAGACGTCATCCGCCGCAAGGGACTGGAAGTTGATGAATTCGCTCCGCGGTTGTCCTTCTTCTTCAACTCCCATATCGACTTCTTCGAAGAGATCGCCAAGCTGCGGGCCGCCCGCCGGATCTGGGCAAAAGCGATGCGGGATCGTTACAAGGCCAAAGATCAGCGGTCCTGGTGGATGCGGTTCCATACCCAGACGGCAGGGTGTTCCCTCACCGCGCAGCAGCCTTACAACAACGTCGTCCGGACGGCCACGGAGGCCCTGGCGGCGGTGCTCGGCGGGACCCAGTCTCTCCACACGAACTCCCTTGATGAAGTCCTCTGTCTCCCCTCGGATCATGCGGTGCAGATCGCGCTGCGGACCCAGCAGATCATCGCTGAGGAAACAGGCGCCGCGAACACTATCGATCCGCTGGCCGGTTCCTACTTTGTCGAGGCCCTGACCAATGAGATGGAAGAGAAGGCCTGGGAATACATCCACAAGATCGACGAGATGGGCGGCATGGTCGCAGCCATTGAAAAGGGATTCCCCCAGCTCGAAATCTCCGACGCCGCTTATCTGTACCAGCGACAGGTCGATGCCAGTGAAAAGATCATGATCGGCGTCAACAAGTACGTTACCGAAGAAAAGATCCCCATTCCCCTGATCGAGATCGACGATGCCGTGGAAACCGCACAGGTCGCACGGTTGCAGGCCGTCAAAAGGAAACGCGACGGCAAGGCCGTCAAGAAAGCCCTCGACGACATCAAGAGCGCCTGCAAGAAGGGCGATAATGTCATGCCCTACTGCATCGAAGCCGTGAAGAGCCTGGCATCCGTCCAGGAAATCTGTGACGTCTATCGCGAAGTTTACGGCGAATACCGGGATCCGGGATTGTACTAAGATAACGACTTGAGGAGGGAATTTCTATATGTCAGATAAAAAGATTCGTGTAATGGTTGCGAAACCGGGCCTCGATGGTCATGATCGGGGGGCCAGGGTTCTGGCTCGCTGCTTCCGTGACGCAGGATTTGAAGTCATTTACACCGGCTGTCATCAGACGCCGGAGCAGATCGCCTCCGCGGCGATTCAGGAAGACGTGGACGTAGTGGGATTGAGCTGCCTTTCCGGGGCACATCGGTATCTGTTCCCCGCCGTCGCCAAACTGCTGAAGGAGCAGGGGGCCGCTGATATTACCGTCGTCGGCGGCGGCATTATTCCTGAGCAGGATTTTCAGTTGCTTTATGACGCCGGCCTTAAGGCCATCTTTGTTCCCGGCGCCAAACTCGACTATATTGTTGACTGGTTCAAAACAAACGTGCACCCAAGGATTTGATATCATGGAACGTGTAAAAAGAATCCAGGCGGGAGACGTAAGAACGGCCTCCCGCCTTATCAGAAATCTCGAAGACGGGATGGTTGAAGCAAGATCTACCATCAAGCATATCTTCCCCCTGACCGGCAAGGCTAATGTCCTTGGGATTACCGGTTCTCCGGGGGCGGGAAAAAGCACCCTCGTGGACGGCTTGGTGGAATCCTTCCGCAAGAAGGATAAAACCGTGGGCGTCCTGGCCGTGGATCCTACTAGCCCCTTCACCGGCGGGGCCATCCTGGGAGACCGGATCCGCATGCAGCGCCATGCCGAAGATCCGGGCGTCTTTGTCCGGAGCCTCGCAACGCGGGGGGCCCTGGGCGGTCTATCCAGGGCGGTCGGCGACGCCATTCATATCATGGATGTTATGGGGAAGGATATGATCATCGTCGAGACCGTCGGGACCGGCCAACAGGAGGTGGATATCATCAACCACTCCCATACGGTTATCGTGGTCCTGATTCCGGGGATGGGCGACGAGATCCAGGCCATCAAGGCCGGGATTATGGAAATCGCCGACATCTTCGTGATCAACAAGGCGGATCGGGAAGGGTCGTCCAAATTGCGGCGGGAGATCATGGCCATGCTCGACATGGCGCCGCCGACCGCCTTCGCGGCGGGCTGGCGTCCACCCATCATCAGGGTGGAAAACGCCTTCGAGCCGGAAGGATTCGCGAAGAGTCTCGAAGAGTTGACGTCCACCATTGAAAAACATTACGAGCATCTGGTAAAACACGACCTCATAGGTTCCCGAGTCCGCCGGAAAACGGTCATGGAGCTTAATGAGGCGATCCGGACATGTATCCTGGAACCGGTGCTGAATCGTCTGATAGCCAATGGTGAAACGGAGGCGATGATCGAGAAGCTGATCAACAAGGAGAGCGATCCCTACACCCTCGCCGAAGATGTGGCGAGACGGTATCTCAAGGACCTCAACTTATAACCTTTAACGTGTTGATAGAGAAGCCCGGGATGGCAAACATCCCGGGCTTCTATTCTTGAGGGCTAAATACGTTGACAGATAACCTTATTGAAGAGACGCTGGCCAAGTTCAATCGCGGCGTTGTCATGGTCATCACGGGCAACGGTAAGGGAAAGACGACCGCCGCCATCGGTCAGGCCCTCCGGGCGCTCGGTCATGGAAAGAAGGTCTTCATGATCCAGTTCATGAAGGGCAAGAAGTACGGCGAGGTGCTTGCCGCCGAGAAATGCCTTCCCGATTTCACGATCCGTCAGAGCGGCCTGGACAGTTTCGTCATGCGGGACAATCCCGCCCCCATAGATATCGAACTGGCTAAAGAAGGATTCAAACTGGCCGGGCAGGTCGTTGCTTCCGGGGAGTATGATCTCGTCATCCTTGATGAGATAAACGTGGCCCTGGATTTCAAACTGCTGCCCCTCGCAGAAGTCGTCGATATGATCCACAACAAACCGGCGACAGTGGATTTGATCCTCACGGGCCGATACGCCCCCCAGGAGATTATCGATCTTGCCGATACGGTCAGCGACATTCAGGAGATCCGGCATCACTATACCAGGGGAATCAAGGAACGCGCCGGCATGGAGTACTGATTTGACCCAGGTCGAAAACAGCAAGACCCCCCGGAGCGAATTGCTCGCCCGGCTTGAAAAACTCCAGACGTATATGGCGGCCGCAGACGTCGACGGCACCCTGATCGTCGGAAACACCAATCTCTTCTATTTTTCCGGCGCTATCCAGCAGGCCTGCCTGTTCATCCCCCGGGAAGGTTCTCCCCTTTTTTTTGTAAGGAGAAATCCTGAACGCGCCTGCATCGATTCCGCACTCGCGACCATTATTCCCGTCAAATCCTTCCAGGAAATCCCGCAAATCATGGCCGATCATGGCATTGGCAGGATCCGCAAGCTGGGGATGGAGCTGGATGTCCTTCCGGTAAACCACTATTTTCGCTGGCGCCAGACATTGAACCCCAATGAGATCGTGGACATCTGGCCGGCAATCCAGAAGGTGCGGATGATCAAATCCCCTTACGAGACAGGCATCATCCGCACAGCCGCCAAACTCGCCGACTTTATGGTGGCCACGGCAAGGGCTCATCTGCGGGTGGGGATTCGGGAGGTGGAATTGGCGGCCATCGTCGAGGGAGAGGCCAGGAAGCGTGGGCATCAGGGTTTGGTGCGCACAAGGGGCTTCAACCAGGAGGTCTATTGGGGGCACCTGCTGTCAGGACCCGAGGCAGCAAGTCTCACCTTCGTGGACAGCCCGACGGGGGGCATGGGCTTGAGTCCCGCTTCTCCTCAGGGTTCGGGGTTCCGTAAAATCGGTCGTCTGGAACCGGTGATTATGGATCTGGTTGGCGCTGTCGGCGGCTATATCGTCGATCAGACCCGCACCTTTTTCATCGGTTTCCCCCCGAAAGTCCTTGCACGCGCCTACGAAGCATCAATTGAAATCGAAAATGCCCTCGCGGCGGTAATCCGTCCCGGCGTCCCGGCCGCAGACATCTTCCGGCAGGCCCAACAAATGGCGGCAGATTTCGATCTTGCAGAACATTTTATGGGCTACGGTACGAAGCGAGCAGAATTCTGCGGGCATGGCATCGGTCTGGAACTCGACGAGGCGCCGGTTATCGCAGCGGAAGAGAAGGCGCTCTTGGCAGCCGGCATGGTCCTGGCCTTGGAGCCTAAATTCAGTTTTCCTGATCTGGGCGTCGTCGGTGTCGAGGATACCTTCCTCGTTACGGAAACGGGGGTTGAAAAATTGACCGGGGCAAGTTATGAAGGTCTAATTGAGTTCCTCCCCCGGGATAGATGCAAAGCTGACCCATCCATGACGGTGGAAAAATGGTAAAATCAAAAGAACCGGCCATTAAAATCAATCCCATCATCGCTTTGCTCAAGGCGGAGGGGGCTTCAACGGCCACGTCCATTCCCGTTTCTCATGTCATCGTTGACGAGCGGGTCCGTCTAAAATGCCAGGTCCCCGTGTGCGATAGCTTTCACAAAAACCTTATGTGTCCACCCTTTGTCATGCCTGTTGAGGAATTCCGCAAGGTCCTTGCCTGCTATAAGGAGGCGATCCTCCTTCAGACGGAGGGAGGCATTGACGTTCTGACCGACGGGAAACCCGGCAGGGATGTTTTTGCCCCCGCGGGAAGGCTGCACGACCTGGTAAATCTGGGAGAGCGGGAAGCCTTCCGCTCAGGTTTCCGTTTCGCCGCCGGTTTGATCGGCGGCTGCTGCCGTCTCTGCGAGGTCTGTGTGGCGATTGACAACAGCAGAATCTGTCGTTTCCCTTTCCGCGCCCGGCCTTCCATGGAAGCGATGGGCATCGATGTCGTCGCCACCTTAGAAAATGCGGGATTATCTCTTACCTTTCCCGTCCGCGACCGGGTAACCTGGACAGGGCTGATCCTGCTGCAATGAACAAGGCTTAATATCCAGAAATATAAACAATAAAAGCAAAATATCGGAGGAGGTTATCTATGGCGATTCTAAAGGAAGGCGGCATCCCCATCGGACGAATGCTATTTATCCCCAAGGACGGGACTCTGTCGAGGAATGATCTGGAGATTGTAGCTAACGGTCAGTACCAGCTTATGGAAAGACCTGATTGTTTCGTTGTCAAGAATGCCGAGTGCTGCCGGAGCATCATGGTAACGGTCAAGACAAAAGAAGCATAGCGATAGCTGCCTGCGACCATTGAGCTGAAAATGTCAAGATGTTTTGTTTCTGACGGCCCACAGCACCTGGCGGCAGATCCCCCGAATAATCTTCACGTCCCTTGAGAAGAGACCCGTCCGGGACAGCAAACGGCGGATATGCATCAGCCAGTAATCGGGATTCTGGGGATTGAGAAAGCCGACTTCCGTCAGCGCCTCCTTGACCTGGCCGAACATGCCCTCGATTTCCATCGATGAGGCCAGTTTTGACGTAAAGGCCTTTCTTTTCTCCCCCCCGGCGGAAAAGATCTCATAGCAGACAATCATCACGGCATGGGAGAGATTGATGGATTTCAATTTTTCCGAAACAGGGATGGTGGTAACGGCATGGCAATACCGGAGGTCGCTGTTGCTGAGCCCCTTGTCTTCGGATCCGAAAAGGAGAGCTATCTCATTGTTCTGAGATATGCCGACCAGACTTTCCGCCGTCTCCCTGGGGGAGAGGGCTGGTCCCCGCGCCGAACCGAGGCGGGAAGTCATGCCGACGATATACTGAAAGGGGGCGAGGGCGTCGCCAAGGCGATCATGATATTGAATATTGTCAATAATGTCCGCGGCAAAGTGGGTGGACATGATCTTCATCTCTTCCGGATCAAACGGCCCCGCCTCAGAAACGATGAGCTTTCCCATCCCCATATTCTTTATGCCGCGGGCTACCGAACCGATATTGCCCGGGAACTTGGGTTTTTGCAGGACAATGGTAAAGTTTTCAAAACGCGCCGCAGTCATCTTTTCCCCGACCTATGTTGATTTCCTGACCCTTGTCAAACATCTGCTACATCCCCCTGGGTGGCATCTTCTTTGTGCTCAATCCCGGCAGCCTCTTCCAATTGTTTCTTTAATTCCTCTTTTGACGGCAGATAGAGCAGGTATTTTGATGCAAAGATGTTTGAATCTTTGGGTAAAGTAAGTTCCACCAGCGCATCGTTTTTGCGATGGCACAGTACAATACCGATAGTGGGAAGCTCGTCTTCAGTCTTGAGATAACGATCAAAGTAATTGACGTACATCTGCATCCGCCCCAAATCCTGATGGGTCAGTTTGTCGCGCTTGAGATCGATCAAGACATAGCATCGCAAGAGACGATTGTAAAACACCAGATCCACATAGAAATGGTCACTTTCAAAAGTAAACCGTTGCTGCCGTGCCTCAAACAGAAATCCTTTCCCCAATTCAAGTAGGAAGTGTTCAATCCGATTGATGATGGCGGTTTCCAACTCATGCTCGGAATAGGCGCTTTTCTCTTCCATATCCAAAAATTCAAGTACATACGGATTCTTGACTACATCGGAGGCCTTCTCAATCACCAAACCATTGTGCGAGAGCGCTTTGATGCCTGCTTTGTCACGGCTTAATGCCAGACGGTCAAAAAGGGAGGAGGCGATCTGCCGTTCCAACTCACGAGTTCCCCAACTGTTTTCATTCGCTTCAATTTCGTAGAATCGTCGTTCATCGGGGTTTGAAATAGTCAGCAAGGCGACATAGTGCGTCCACCCGAGAGTGAACCGGCTTGCCAATTCAGCAGAAAGTGCCTGTAGAGTGATGACGGCACCCGAAAGGGAATCAGGAGATTCGCCAGACAGTGCCTGACGAATCTTTTGCCACCCTGTGCTTTGACCCAAAGATTGGTCAGGCACTGCCTGACCAATCTCCCTGTAAGAGGAGTAGAAGATACGGCATTGCTTGAGACTAGTAGAAGAAACTCCTTTCAGGCCGAGGCTCTTGAGCTCCTCTGACAATCGGTTGATCAGGTTCTTTCCATACAATTCCACACGGGCTGCTCCGCCTTGCTCGAACTCCACAATGTACCAGCCAAAGAGCCAGTTTCGAATCACAAGGGCAATATCCACCGACCGGGCGGCCCGTTTTTGCAACTCCCGATGGGTTTCTTGAAAGAGAGTCAGTAACTGTTCAAATTTCATTCTCCCCCCTTACCAATCCGCATTCAGGTATTTTTTGAATTGACCGGTATTGAGCACTGCTGAACAGAATGCGCAGGACATCTACTTCCGGGTCGTAACTGATTTTCATTGCCTTCTCCCCATCAGGCGTTCAATACGTA
>JAPLJZ010000044.1 GCA_026388335.1 Deltaproteobacteria bacterium | reverse complement strand
GGAATTGGCGAGAAGGTCGATGCCCTGGAAATCTTTCACCCGGAACGAATGGCCACACGGATTCTGGGGATGGGTGATATATTGACCCTGGTGGAGAAAGCACAGGCTACGGTAGATGAGCAGCAAGCCAGGGAACTCGAAAAGAAGATTCGTAAAAATGAATTTACCCTGGAAGATTTCCGCAGTCAGCTCACGCAGATAAAAAAAATGGGGTCCATTCAGGACATCCTCTCCATGATCCCGGGATTCAATAAAATTAAAGCACTCAAGCAAATCAGTCCCGATGAGAAAGAGATGGTAAGGGTTACCGCCATCATTGATTCCATGACCAGAAAGGAGCGGCATAATTATCTGCTCATTGACGGCCAGCGGCGAAAGCGCATTGCCCTGGGAAGCGGGACAACGGTACAGGATGTCAATCGACTTCTGAAGAACTATGGAGAGATGCGCAAGATTATGAAAAAGATGACTTCAAAGGATGGAATGAAGGCTATGAGGCGGGGAAATTTTCCCTTTTCAAAATAAAAAAAATGTGTTAGTCGATTCGATCTTCCAATTAACAAAGAGGAAGGAAGTTAAGAAACAGGAGGTGATCGGTACACAGGATGGCAGTTAAAATAAGATTGACCCGCATGGGTGGGCACAAAAAGCCGTTTTACAGGGTTGTAGCAGCAGATTCCGAATCCCCGCGGGACGGCCGTTTCCTGGAAGTTCTGGGCCACTACGACCCGGCGAAGGATCTCGACGGTGTGAGTCTCAAAATCGAAAGGATCAAGTATTGGTTGTCCAAGGGCGCCAAGCCGACCCTTACCGTGTCTCAACTATTGAAAAAAAAGGGGTAGAAGTCCGGTTGTGGGCGGTTTCAGTCGAAATCTTGAAAAGGTTAACGGACTAATCCGGTGGAGGTGGGAACGATGAAAGAGTTGATCAAGTATATGGCGCAGGCGCTGGTGGATAACCCCGAACAGGTTGAAGTTTCAGAGGTTGTTGGCGAGCAGACATCGGTCATCGAACTAAGGGTAGCAAAGGAAGACCTCGGCAAGGTTATCGGCAAACAGGGTAGGACTGCGAAGGCCATGAGAACGATTTTAAGTGCCGCATCCACCAAGATCAGGAAACGAAGCGTTCTGGAAATTATCGAATAGAGTGAGTGAGTTCTTTGAAATTGGTAAAATTGTCAAGACGCACGGTCTCCATGGCGGCGTTAAAGTAAAATCTTACCTGACGGATCCCGGGAGTATTCTTCCCCGCCTGGAGGCGGTCTATCTTCAGAGGGAAGAAACGGATATGCAGCGCTGCCTGTTGACCAAATATCAATTAGGAAGCGATTTTTTTTTCATGGAGATGGAAGGATTCTGCGATTCCCAGGCTGCAGCGTCCCTGCTGGGTTGCCGGGTATATGCGCCGGTAGACAAACTGGCAGTGTTGCCGGAGGGAGAATACTACTGGCGCGAACTCATCGGGATGGACGTGATTACGGAAGAAGGGGTATCTCTTGGCAAAATAAGGGAGATCTTTTCGGCGGGAAGTAATGATGTTTACGTCTGTAAGAATGGCGAGGAAGAAAAGCTGCTGCCGGCCAGTGAGGATGTGATCAGGAAGGTGGACAGAGTCAAAAATATTATGACCGTCAGACTTCTTGATGGTCTATGAGGTCGGGAGATGCGATTTGATATTCTCTCTCTTTTCCCGGAAATGTTTTTGTCGATCTTTGAGAGCAGCATCCTCAAAAAGGCAAGGGAGAAAGCGCTCATTGACGTTCATGTTCACGATATCCGGGCGTATGCCCCAGGCAAGCACCGGGTAACGGACGACGCTCCTTTCGGGGGGGGTGGCGGTATGGTCATGAAGGTGGAGCCGATTGATCGGGCGCTTGCCGCCCTGGAGTTAAAATCCGGGGAAGGGCCGGTCATTCTGATGAGTCCCCAAGGAACCCCCTTCCGGCAGGATACGGCGGAAGAACTTGCTGCCTGTCATAGACTGGTGCTGATTTGTGGCCACTATGAAGGCGTGGATGAGCGGGTAAAAGAACATCTGGCGGACCGGGAAATCTCCATTGGGGATTTCGTCCTTACCGGTGGTGAGTTGTCGGCGATGATGATTGTGGATGCCGTTTCCAGGCTGATTCCCGGCGTCCTCGGAAACAGTGAATCGGCCCGAACGGATTCATTCTCTTCGGGACTGCTCGAGTATCCTCAATATACCCGTCCTCAGGAATACCGGGGATGGAAGGTTCCCGACCTCTTGCTATTGGGGAACCACCGGGATATAGATGCTTGGCGACGACGACAATCCTTGGCGAGGACATGGCGACGGCGGCCGGAACTGCTTGAGAAGATCAATCTCTCCGATTCAGACCGGTTGATCCTGAGAGAGATTCAGACGGAAGACCCGTGATATCAAGGTCCAATTGTTATATCGCTCTTTTACATTATCCTGTATTTAACAAGCACAGGAATATCGTAACCACTGCCGTCGCCAACATGGATATCCATGATATTGCCAGAGTGGCGCGAACCTACGGCATGCAGCGGTTTTACATTGTGACGCCCATCGAGGCGCAGCGTGTGCTGGTACAAACCATTCTCGACCATTGGCAGCAGGGGTACGGGGCGACCTATAATGCCTCCCGCAGGGAGGCCTTCGAACATGTTTGTGTCAAGGAAACCTTTGCTATGGTCGGCAAAGATATTCAGGTCGTTTCGGGACGGCGTCCCCGGGTGGTGGTTACGGGTGCATCTTTGAATAGAACTTTGATTAATTTCAAGAAAATGAAAAATATTCTTGAAAGTGATGATCATCCCTACCTGATGGTTTTCGGTACAGGTTGGGGATTGGCGGATGAGATCATCGATCAGGCGGATTATTGTCTGGAACCGGTGCGAGGCGGGTCGGATTATAATCACCTTTCCGTGCGATCTGCCGCTGCAGTCATTCTGGACAGGCTATTTGGCGAATAAGAGACAAAATTGATATAAAAAATAGTAATAAACACGTGAGGTGTGGGAAGCATGAATTTCATAGAAATGATTGAAAAAGAGCAAATCAGGGCCGATCTACCCGGTTTCAAG
>JAPLJZ010000132.1 GCA_026388335.1 Deltaproteobacteria bacterium | reverse complement strand
TTTCATGACGGACAGAAAGGGACTCTTCACCTATGTGAACCCCTGTATGGAGCAATCCATGGGGTATTCCCTTCAGGATTTGACCGGGAAGCCCTTCACATACATCCTGGCTCCTGAACTGGCCGAGTCCTTTATTGATCGTTTCAGGAAATCCATGAGAGGGGAAAAGAGCCCTCCCTATATTACCGCTATGGTTACTAAAGATGGGACGCCGAAATCTGTTGAATTCAATGTGACCACCTTATTTGATGCGGAGGGAAGGTTTGCGGGTCGCTTGGGGATCGGCCGGGATATCACGGAACGTATCCGCATGCAGCGAGAATTGCAGGAAAGTGAGACAAAGTACCGCACTCTTTTCGAGTCGGCCAATGACGCCATCTTTTTGGTGGATCGAGAGTTGTTCATCGACTGTAATCGGAAGACGCTGGACATGTTCGGCTGTACCAGGGAACAGATCATAAATCAGCCCCCTTACCAGTTTTCCCCGGAAAGACAGCCCGATGGCAGCAATTCAAAGGAAAAAGCACTGGAGAAGATCCAGGCGGCCCTGGACGGTCATGCCCAGTTTTTTGAATGGGAGCACTGCCGATATGACAGAACCCCCTTTCATGCCGAGGTCAGCCTGAACGTCATTAACCTGGAGGGGGAAAATTACCTTCTGGCCATCGTGCGTGACATCACCGAACGCAAGCGGGCAGGGGAGGCGCTGAAAAAAAGCGAGGAACTGCTGCGTCTGGTTACGGATAACATGTCCGATATGATCAGAGTGACCGATTTGCAGGGTGTTAATTTGTATTCGAGTCCGTCTCATTTCAAAGGCCTCGGCTACAGGAAGGAAGAACGTGTCGGCAAATCGGCCTTTGATATTGTTTATCCAGACGACCTGGAAATAGTTAAAAACAGTTTTTCAGAGGGTCTCGCCGGCAATCACCCCCTGAAGGTCGAATACCGGGTAAGGACGATTTCGGGCACGCCCACCTGGGCGGCGTGGGGGAATGCCTGGCCCGGGCGGCCGAAGCGCTGCTCAGGATAACTGGATGAATTCCGGGGACATGTCCTACATCGCCGGGGCGTATCGAAATACTATTTGACAACGAGGACCGGGCATTTGGCGCCGCCTACGACCTTTTCCGCGACGCTGCCCATGACATACTTCATCAGGCCGGTCCTCCCGTGGGACGCAATGACGATCAGGTCTATCCCGCGGTCCTGCTGTTCTTTGATAATCATCTCCGCCGGCACGCCGACGACGATATCAAAGATGATCTCCAACTGCCGCGCCTCAGAGATGGCATCCACCTCCCCCTGGAGTTTTTCCTTGGAAGTCTGGATGCTCTCCTGCTCCAGGCGGGACATTACCTCTTCCTGGAGGCAATAGTCGATGGCACACTGGCGGATGCGTTCATCGATGACATGCAGGAGGAAAATCTTGCTGCCGAACTGGGCGGCAATATCCGCGGCCTTCCTTAATGCCTGATCGGAGCACGGAGAAAAATCTGTCGGTACCAGAATCATTTTGGGTGCAAACATAGGATCGCCTCCTTTTGATTTTATTGGCAAATAGAATAACCCGGGCAGGCATAGAAGGCAATACGGGATGATTACGAAGAAATTTACGAAGGAAACCCCGTATTTCCTGCGAATCTTAATCTATATCGCAGATATTCACGGCGCCGGTAACCGGACTATTTCATGACTTTTCCAAATCATCAGTTTTCCCCCCGTAGAAAACGGTAAATCGTCAAGCATTGTCTTACCTGGGAACAAAAGATAAGCTACGCATAAAAATGTAAGGAGAAAACAAGCAATGAGTGAAGAGCAGCAACGCGGAGCATGGGCGGATATGTCTAATAAAATGTTCAACAATTTTACGGCCTTCTCCGGACAGGGAAAGGCGATGGAGCCTTTTATCCAGTTGACGAAAATCCGGCAGCAGCACTGCCTGGATCTTTCCCGGGCGTGGATCGACTGTATGTGGAAATTGGGCGAGGCCAGTCGTTCCGGGGACGTAAAAAAGGTCTGGGAAACATGCCTGGAAACAAACAACAACCTCTCCAAGGCCTGCCAGGAAGCCATGAAAGAACAGGCAGTGGCGAGGTATGAACTATGGCGGAATTTAAAGCCGTCCTTCTTCAAGAGCGCCGAGGCCTGAAGGATCGTCGCCGTCCGGCAAAGCGGCGAACCTTTTGGGAACGTCGCACCCCGACGGATACTTCAGGCTGATGGATCGCTACACCCCGACGGATCGCCCTCCTTTTTTAACATATGCCCTTGCGGGGACATCCTGTCCCCGCAAGGGCGCAGGCCGGTATTTCCGGCTGCAGCGGAGATTAATATCAAAACTACCGAGAGACTGTTGATGGTGAAAGAGTTCGATGGGCGGGAAGAAAGAAAGAACGGCGGTCCTCCTGCTGGCCCCGGAGACGGGACGGCTGCCCGAAGGAATGGGTGGGCTGGCGCCCTTCATTTCCGGCAAGAGCGGCGGACTGGGAGAAGTAATCGCAGCCCTCTGCGAGGGCCTTACGGAACGGGGCGTCGAATGCCATGTGGCGACCCTGAACCTCCGCCGGCGCTTTCAACAGGAAAGCAGCCTGAACGATGACCAATGGTACGCCCTGCGCCACTGCATCAACCCGGAACGTATCCATCTGGTGACTTCCGCCGTCTTTTCCGATCTGCCGGGGGCCTACGCCGGCAATCCCCTCCGCAACGCCGCCGAATTCCAGAAAGAGATCGTGAATCATACGATTACCCGCGTCCGGGCGATGAACGGCGGGCGACTCATCATTCACAGTCACGACTGGATGGCGGGCGGGGTGGTGACCGCCTATACCCGCAGTACCGGCTGTCCCGTCCTCCATACGGTCCATAACGTCCACACCGGCCATATCCCCCTGTCTATGCTGGGATTCGCGGCGGCCCACGATGTCTTTGGGGCCTCCCTTTACGAACCATGCGGCCAGATCGATCAACTGGGCAACCTGTACGGGGCTACGGCCACCAACCGCGATACGGGCGGGTATCACGACAAGATCGAAGAAATGTCCCTGCAGGCCGACGGCGCCCCGGAAGACCGGGGCAACGGCTTTCTTTTTTGGGACTACGACGCCGGGGGCCTCTGGTACGGTCTGTCCCGGAGCGTCGCCTTTCACCGACGCCCTCCCGGCCTGCGGGAAGCGCAGCTCCGGCGGATGATGAGGGAGACGCGGGAACGGCACAGCATGGAAAAGATGATCGACGGCTACCTCACCGTCTATGAGCGCATCAACGGGGGCAAGCCGCTGGGATAGGGAGTGAGCAGGAATTCAGTATTCTAAATGATTTAGGAGAACTTATGAATCGCATCATGATTGTGGACGATGAACCGACGCTACGTGAATTGCTTCAGGAGTACCTCACAATGATTGGATATGAGACGACTACTGCCGCCAACGGCGCAGAGGCCCTGTCGCTCATCGACGCCTTCACGCCCGACCTCGTCCTGCTGGATCTCAACATGCCGATCATGGACGGATTCTCTTTTCTCGGCGAGCTCTCCCGGAGGGGCGCCATGTGTCGTGTCATCATCATGTCTTCCCACACCGACCTTTTTTCCAAGAACGCCGCATTGCGCCTTGGGGCCAGTGATTACCTGACCAAGCCCTTTTATTTATTCCAACTCGACGGAATATTTGAGGAGATGAAGCGCGAAGAACGCCGGAAGAGTCAAAATTAACGGAATAGTGAAACGTCTGTATCAAAAGGAGAAGGACAATGCGATGGCAAACGATAATCTGATGGAACAGTCCGTAGCCATGATTAGAAATACCTCGGAAGATTTACTTCAGCTTGTCCACAAACTTCGAGCGCATCAAATCGAACTGGAGTTGGAGAACAATGTGTTGCGGAGGATGATCGGGGACATCGATTTGAGTAACCAAGCAATGTTTCAGCAGGAATTAATTCAGGAACTGGCTTCGCTAAGACAGAGAATTGCAGAGCTGGAGCAATCGGAGTCTAAGTGCAAGCGAGTGGCGGATCTGCTGCGCAAAAGCGAGGAAACTCTGGGGCTGATTACAGACAATATGTCAGACATGATCAGGTTGATTGATCTACAGGGTAATAATCTATATGTAAGCCCTTCTCACTTTACCGTCCTCGGCTACAAGCCGGAGGAGAGGGTTGGAAAATCGACCTTTGACATTGTTCACCCGGAGGACATTGAAAATGTACTCAAAGTATTTTTTGATGGTATAGCAAAAAAACGGACTGCCAAGGTTGAATGCCGGGCGAAGCATGCGAAAGGACATTACATTTGGATCGAGACAGTAGGCGATTTTCTCAGAAATGATAAAGGGGAGGTCACCGCCGTCATAATAACTTCGAGAGACATCACCGAGCGCAAGCGGCTTGAAGAGGAATTGAATCGGCACCGTGAACACCTCACAGAAATGGTCCGGGAGCGCACGGCCGAACTCCAGACGACAAATGAACGGCTCCGTCAGGAGATCGTTGAGCACAAGCGGACGGAGGAGGCTCTCAAAACGAGCAAGGAAAAGCACCGCACTCTGTTCATGGGCTCACGCGACGCGATCATGACACTGGCTCCGCCTGCCTGGCGTTTCACCACCGGGAATCCGGCCACGGTCGAGATGTTCGAGGTCGGCGACGAGGCGGCTTTCATCGAGCTCGGGCCGTGGGAACTCTCGCCCGAATTCCAGCCCGATGGACGGCCCTCGTCCGAGAAGGCCGCCGAGATGATCCAAGCGGCGATGGCGCAGGGATCTCACTTCTTCGAGTGGACCCACCGGCGCCTGGGAGGCGAGTCGTTTCCTGCCACGGTCTTGCTCACCCGTACAGAGATCGGCGGGGAGGCCTTACTGCAAGCCATGGTGCGCGACATCACCGACCAGAAACGGGCGGAAGAAGATATAAGAGCGCTCAATGTGGAGCTTCAAGACCGTTTGCAGGAACTCACCGGGGCACAGACCCTCGAAGAAGCGGCCAAAAGGGCCAAGACAGAGTTCCTGGCGAATATCAGTCACGAGTTCACCACGCCCCTCAACATCATCATCGGTTTTTCCCAGGTCCTTTTGGGGAAGAATTTTGGGGACCTCAATGAAAGGCAACAGGGGTATGCGGAGAATATCCTCAACTCCGGCGAGCGACTCCATGACACCCTGAAGAACATCGTCAGCTTTGTGCGTATGGATGTCAGTAATCCCGAGATGGATTGGGAAGACTTCCGTCTGAAGGATGTCATCGCTTTGTCGTTGTCCGTTTTCCGGAAGGTCGCCGCAGATCGTCATCTCACCCTCACCCTCGACATGGAAAAAGAGGCGGACCGACCGATCCGGGCGGACCGGGGCAAGCTGGTCCAGGTGTTTCAAAACCTCCTCTCCAACGCCGTGAAGTTTACCAGGGAGGGGGGGCAGATAACCATCAGGGTCCGCTATCGACAAGGTTCGGAAGCATCCGGCAAAGACGACCTTATGGAAGTCACCGTGGAAGACACGGGCATCAGCATCAAGGAGGAGGACCTGCCCCGGCTCTTCCGGATTCTTGACCAATTAGAGGCGCCCCTGACCAAGGAGTTTGCCGGGGTGGGGATGGGGCTGGTCCTGACCAGAAAACTCATTGAGGCCCATGGCGGCGCTATCCGGGCGGAGAGCGACCATGGCAAGGGGAGTCGGTTTATCTTTACCCTTCCCGTTAGCGGGGGCCCTGGATGAGCATAAAATTCACCACGGCCCTGTCCTTTTTTCTCAGCGGGGCGCTGCTTTTTTTGCTGGTTAAGATTCGGTCTCATAAGTGATGAACCCGGTCAATAGGTAGATCAAGGCATCACCAAACGCAAGGAGACAGAAAATGTCCCGGAAAAGAGCCGTAACAAAATCGCAGGAATACTCAGAGAGCATTATTAACACCGTACGTGAACCCTTAATCGTTCTGGATCAAGATCTAAGGGTAGTCACCGTCAGCAATTCCTTCTATAAAGTCTTCAAGGTAAAACCTGAAGAGACCATAGGACAGCATATTTATGACCTGGGCAATAAACAGTGGGATATCCCCAAGCTGCGGGAACTGCTGGAAACCATCCTTCCCCAAAAGACAACCTTTGATGACTATGAGGTTGAACACAATTTTACTGAAATTGGCAGGCGCATCATGCTTTTGAATGCCCGGCAAATTCAAAAAGTCCTGGGAATGGAACGGATAATCCTCCTTACCATCGAGGACATCACCGAGCGCAGGGAGACAGAAAATGGGCTGAAAAAAGCCCATGAAGAGTTAAATGAGTTGAGCACCGAGTTAAAACGTACCACTCGGGTAAAATCTGAATTCCTGGCCAACATGAGCCATGAACTGCGCACTCCTCTCAATTCCATCATCGGCTTTTCCGAGGTTTTGACGGATGGACTCTATGGAGACCTCAATGACCAGCAAAAAACCTATGCCAGTTATATTTACACCTCGGGAATGCACTTGCTTAGCCTCATTAACGATATTCTGGATCTCTCAAAGATTGAGGCGGAAAAAATGGAATTAGAGGTAAGCCGTTTCCCTCTTCGCACGGTCCTGGATTCATCCATTGTCATGCTGAAGGAAAAGGCATTTAAGCACGGCATTGCCTTGAGTGTTGAGGTTGAGCCCGATGTCGATATCCATGTCGAGGCCGATGAGCGAAAAATCAAACAGATATTGTTTAATCTCGTGAGCAACGCCGTCAAGTTCACACCCGATGGGGGAAGGGTAACGGTGCGGGCGCGCCAGGCGGCGGTCGAAAATGGGAGCGAACAGCGGCGCATGCTTGAAGTATGCATAGAGGACACGGGCATCGGCATCAAAGAGGAGGACCTGCCCAGGCTCTTCGGCGCGTTCACCCAGCTTCACCGGTCTGTTTTAACCAAGGGAAACGGGGGTACCGGCTTGGGGCTGGCCCTGACGAAGCGCCTCGTTGAACTCCATCACGGCAGCATCCGGGTGGAGAGTGAATATGGCAAAGGGAGCCGGTTTTATTTCACCCTGCCGGTATCACAAGGGAAAATAGATAAAATCGAAGAATGAGGGAGGCCTGTATGCAGCAGCGCATCTTAATAGTAGAGGATAATCCTCTAAACCGCTTGCTTCTCAAGGACGTCCTGGAGTTTCATGGGTATGAGATTATGGAGGCGGGAGATGGTCAGGCGGGCGTCGAAATGGCGAAGAAGTACAAGCCCGATCTGATCCTCATGGACCTCCAGATGCCCGTCATGGATGGCGTCACGGCCGAAAAAATCATCCGGGGCGACCCGGATACAAAGAACATCAAGATGATCGCCGTGACCTCCTTTGCTATGTCAGGCGACAAGGAGCGCATCATGGAAGCAGGTTTTGATCATTACATTTCCAAACCCATCAACATCCGGGAGCTTCCGGTTTTGATTGAGGAGGTACTAGGCGTTCGCCCGTAAGTTGAGGATGGCGTTTGTCTTGACAGGGGTCGGAAAAGCGGCAAGCGGAATCTGATGCTCCTGCAGGAGGCCAACCTGGAGGAGTTTTTTTATTGACGGAAATCTCCTTGACCAGGACAATTATGCATAGTATAAAGAGACATATTCAAGGAGGGAAACATTCATGAAAGCGTCCGTTGTTGATCTTCGCTACAAAATGAAGGATGTCCTGCAGGCCCTTGAACGTCGGGAAGAGGTGAGCATCCTTTACCACGGAAAGGTGAAGGGAAGGATTGTCCCTGCCGGAACGGGGAAACGGGGAAAAGTGTCGGATCATCCTTTCTTCGGTATGGATCGGGAAGGCACGCTATCCGTCGAATCGGTCATGCAAAACCTCCGGAAAGAACGTTTCGATGCTATTTGACACGGATATCCTTATCTGGATTCAAAGAGGCAACATAATCGCAGCTTCATGGGTGGACGTAGCGGAACAGCGATTTATCTCCGTCCAGACATATATGGAACTCCTGCAATGCGCCCGGGATAAGTCCCAGCATCGAACGGTCAAGGCCTTCCTAAAGGACATGGACTTTGTCACCCTTCCTTTGACCGAGGCCATCGGACATCGGGCAATGATATACGTCGAAGAATACGCCCTTGCTTCCGGACTTCGGGCCGGGGATGCCATAGTGGCGGCGACAGCAGTAGAAAACTCCCTTCCGTTGGTCACGGCAAATGACAAACATTTCAAGAAAATACGCGAATTGACCCTGAAAGTATTCCGGCCATAAGGAGACCCTGTGACTCAAGAAACCTGTATCTTTGGCGACATTATTTATTTAGTGCTATCAATGTATTAAAAGAGGAGGAGAGAATCATGAAACCGATTGGACCATTGATGTGGGAACACCGCCTGATCGAGAAGATGCTGCAGGTGGTGACCAAAGAGGCCGAAGGGATGGAAAAAACCCAGCAGGTGAATCCCGTCTTCATCGACACCGCCGTAGATTTTATCCGTATTTACGCCGACCGGACCCATCATGGGAAAGAGGAAGACATCCTGTTCCGGGAGCTGGTAAAGAAGAAGCTGACTCCCGAACATGCCCGGATCATGGACGAACTCCTCCAGGAACATGTTTACGCGCGCAAGACGGTGGGAAAGCTCGTCGCCGCCAAGGAGCGGTACGTCCAGGGAGATCAGGGGGCCGTCATGGAAGTAGTCACCCTGCTTAAGGAACTGGCGTCCTTCTATCCCCGCCACATTGCCAAAGAAGACAAAACCTTCTTCCATGAATGCCAGCGGTATTTCAGCGATGAGGAATTAGAGCGGATGCTCCAGGAATTCTGGGACTTCGACCGGAAGATGATCCATGAAAAATATGAACGGCTGGTAGAATCATTCACCGGTGAAAAGGCCTTCAAAGCCGGGCGGGCGCTTTAAGAGGAAAATTACCTATGAAATCTGAACAAATGCTTGAGGAGGTAAAAAGCGGTCACTGGTTTTTCGACCTGTTGATGAAGTTTGCCCCCAAACCGGAGGAGGTCATCGTCACGGGAACGCCCGAGGAAATGATCAAGGAGGCCGCGAAGAAGTCGTTCTGGGTTAGCACCACCCTGAGCGCCGTCCCCGGTCCTTTCGGCCTGGCAACCATTCTGCCCGAAATCGGCGCCGAGGCCAAGACGCTGTTTGCCGAGGCGATCGAGTTTGAAGATATGAACGGATGTGAGAATAGTCGTGAGCGGTGTGATGGAGATAAATTTGATCAAAGGAGGGACCAATCATGAAACATTTAAGGACGCTTTTTTTCATTTTTCTTGCGATGCTGACATGGTCCTGTGCAACCGTGGCGCCGCCGGTGAAGCCGGAACCGCTGAGTCTCCTATACCTCGATGGCGCCGTGCAAAGTCAGTCGGGAAACATCGTCACCTTGCAGATGAGCATGCCCGAATTGAGAAAGACCCCGGGATCGCCCATCGGTGAGATCGCCCAGGAGCTGGTGCAAAAAAGCCTGGTCATCGACGGAATGAAAACGGAAATCAACGGTAAAGCCGGTGTCATCAAAGAGGTACGCGGACATGCCGTTATTGTCGAGCTGGAAAAGCCGGATACATATCCTGCCGGCGCGCCCGTCCGATTAACGATCCCCAAAAAGAACATCGCCATCACGGACTTCGAGGTGATCCGGGGCAAGGAAAAGGACCTCGGCAGAGTTACTCTCGAAGGCCTGACCACGTCCCTGATCGATTCCGGCCAGTTCAACGTCGTCGAAAGGTCGAAACTCAAGGCGGTGATGAATGAACTCGAACTGAGCCGCAGCGGCCTGACCAGGGAAAAACCGGAGGAGATTCTGGGCAAGCTGATGATGGCGGATCTGATCCTGACGGGAACCCTCGCGGAAACGCGGGGGGAATGGGAGATTAACCTGAGGCTGGTCAATGTCCGGACATCCCAGGCGACTACGGCTATCCATATGAAAACAAAGCTCTTCAAGGAGCTGGAGATCCGGGATGCCGGTCCGCTCCGGGAAGATTTTGAGAGCGCCGCCATCGAACCGTCCTGGATCATGATCAATACCGGCCGAACAGCGCCTTTTTTTCGGTCGCAGATTGACCGCAAGGAGGGAAGCGATGCTTCCAAGCGTTCAATACGAGTCGATTATCAGTTAGTCCGGGGAGAAAATCCCGGCTGGGCCCGTATCGACAACCGTAAGAAAAGGGATCTCTCCCTCTATGACGGGATCGAGTTCTACGCCCGGGCGACGGAGAATTTTCACGGCCAGGTTATGGTCATGACGTCCCTGCCCGACGACCCGAACCGGGTCGATGCCTGGCATGGATTTTTTGAAGTCGATCAGACCTGGGAAAAGGTCCGCATTCCCTTTGCGAAGTTGATGGTCGCCAGGGGCTGGATCAAGCAAGGTGCGGCGGCCATGTACGGGGCCAAGCCCGGCGACCAGGTCATGCGCCTCGAGCGCGTGGAAGGGTTTCAGATCGGCGTCCATCAGTCACAGAATGCGGACGCCAAAGGTTCCCTGTGGATCGACAAGATCCGGTTCTACAGCGACTAAAATGAGCATGAGGCGCCGCTTTGCTCATGCTTCCGTTTTGATCACTCCATTGAACGCAGCGGTTTGTTGGCTAAACTCCGTACTTCAAAAAGCACAAGATGATTTGTGACGCCTTCGCAAAAAGTCCATATATTCCTTCCCCCTCCCCTTAATCCCCTCCCCTTGCGGGAGGGGATTAAGGGGTTGTTGCGAGTTCATCATTTATGTCTGAAACAGAAAAAATTGTTGCGTAAAGTAAACAATTATGCCATTAATTGTTTACTTAAATAAACAATAGGAAGGCATGTGGCATGAAAGAGGCTGCTCTAAGGGTTGTAGCAGAATGGCTTGATAGAAAGGCCTTTCCAGCTATGATCAAGAGAGATGCAAGGAAAATTAAGCTTGATGAAGCTGCGGAAATTATCGCCATTGTCGGACCGCGGCGAGCCGGAAAAACCTTCTTTATGTACCAGATGATGCAGGAGGTCATGACCAATGACACATACAGTAGGACCGACTTCTTGTTTGTGGATTTTGAGGATTATCGTTTGGCTCAATTCCTCCATGATCGACCGGGAGAAACGGTGGATGCCCTGTTGATTGCCTTCCGGCAGCTTACAGGTAAGTCTCCCACCTTTCTTTTCCTTGACGAAATTCATCGGCTGCCGATCTGGACCAGCGTTGTCCGTACCCTTCATAATCAGGGAACTTATAAAATCGTCATTTCGGGCAGTAATTCGGAACTTCTCGAACAAGAGATAGCTTCGGAATTGAGGGGCCGTTATCGGAATATTCTCATCTTACCATTTTCGTTTCGTGAAGTTCTCCGCTTTAGAAACATTTCAACGGAGGCAGTGGTGGAATACACGGCAGGTAAAGGTACCATCCTGGGAGCTTTTGATGAATACCTTAAATTTGGGGGGTTCCCTGAAGTTGTCAAACAAGACGATCCCGAAGAGAAACAGAGACTTCTTCAGAGTTATTTCATGACCATTTTTTACAAGGATATTCTCGAAAGGTACAATATCCGAACCAAGTTCCTGCTGGAGAGCATGATGAGCTATTGCGTCAATACCTACTCTGATCTGTTCTCGATTTCCGCATTTGAAAAACATTTAAAAGCCCATAGCCTTCCGGGAAGTAAACGGACAATCTCAAACTACCTGAAGTATCTCAAGGATGCCTTTTTTCTGATTGTCAACGACAAGTTTTCCTTTTCGCCCGGCAAGCGGATCATGAACCCCAAGAAGATTTATCTCCTTGATACCGGGTTTAGCTGCCTGGCGGCGGCCTTCTCGGAAAATAGGGGGAAAACCCTGGAGAACGCAGTGGGTATCGAACTGCTCAGGAGGAATGAAGAGCAATTTTATTATAAGGGGAGCCGCGAATGTGACTTTATTATCAAACTGGGAACTCAGCCGGTAAGGGCCATCCAGGTTTGCTGGGAATTGACGGCGAAGAACCGCAATCGGGAATTCCGGGGTCTGGCAGAGGCTATGAACGATCTTGAAATTGAAAAAGGCCTCATCCTGACATACGATGAGGAAGGACAGCAGGAGATCGGGAAGTACGTGATTGATTTGATACCTGTCGGGAAGTGGCTTCTTGAAGGACAAAAACCAATGGCCAGTTAGATGATCCTGGAGAATCGCTTCAATTCTCATTGGTTATGCCTCTTTCGCATGTTCATTGGTAGTAGGAGCTAAAGTAAGAAAATGTGGGTAATTTTTTCTGTGCATCGGCGTCGATTTTCCCGTAGTACACGTCAAACAGGCCACGCGGTTTGTATTCACCGCTGACGACACGTTTGATGCGAGCAACACGTTCAGCGTTGCGGGTGGGAAATCTCTGAATGTCGAATACTTCAGGGGCAATGACCATTGCGACGATCCCGATGTATTCGTCTTCACTAAGCTGCTTGAACGGCTTGTGAAAATACACCTGCGCTGCCTGCTCGAACCCTCTCGCATTGCGCCCGAGATACGCAGTATTGAGGAACAGCCGCAGTTGCTCTTGCTTTGGCATCAACGGGTCAAGGACGTACCAGGCAATTACGGTTTGCTTGAGCTTGGCAATGCCGGGATCAAACTTCTGAAAGTAGAGATGCTTGACGAGACCTTGCGTGATGGTGGTAATACCCGCACCCGGCGTGGAAATATCGACTCCGCCATGATGAAAAAACTGCGGATCTTCGATTTTAAGCAAGATGTCCAGTTGGCGTGGCGTGAGTTCTGATGGTGAGAGCCCATAGATTGCCGCTCGGGCGTTGGGCAAGACTGTAGCAACGGTGTACTCCCGTGCCGAATAGACAACCCAAGCGTAGTAAGCGGCTACGGTAACCACGCCAACAACGAAAGCAACGCCAACGGTTTTTAGAACGCGAATAATACTCATGGCCTAAAGATGAACAACATGCGGATCAGCGGCCGGGGCGTCGTCCCGGTCTGCTGGGTTAGCTAGTTGGAGCTATATCCCCCACTCAGCAAGAGCGGCTGCGGCCTCTATCTGCACCTGCATAGAACGTAAACCCTCAGAGGTGAGTCCGCTGTGTAGTGCAGTTGAAACTGATTTCAGCAATTTATTTGATGTTTCTTCAATAAATTTGAAAGCATCACGAAAATATTCTTTATCAACAATTAGGCAGTTCCAATACGCATTTTCTATACTTGCTATCTTGGTTTGCTCCAAATAACTCAATGTGTAATTAGAACCATGGTGTACAATCAAATTTCTATCAGTCAGAAGTCTATCAAATTGTTTCACGGCATCTTTTGAAAACGGACTCACGTTCAATAGGGCCAAGTATAGAGAGTTAATTTTCTTTGCCGTTCCAAAATCGAACCTTTCAGAAACTACAAATCCAAGTTTCTTATATACATTTTCTCCATAGACTAATAGCCGTCTTGAATCAATTGATACATCTTGTCCATTTTTACCCAAATTATGCAACAAAGTGTTGTCGATGTTAATGGCAGATGCAAATACTTCTTTAAGAAAACCTTCAAAGTAAGAAATCAAACCGACGAACAAGATTTCGGATCCTCGATCAATTCGATCAAGCCCTTCCTTCTTCGGCACAATTTCGAGGAGTTCTTGCAGATCATCCAATGTCACCTTAAACATGATCCCTGGAGGAACTCCTCCTGGGAAATAATCACAATACTCTGAATATGACAAATATTCCTCCCATCTCTAGCATAGTGTAGACTGACTAACTCCGGCCTTTTATCGCCGCTGAAACTTCCAACCACTCATACAATACTTTTTCACAAAGCATGCTACCTACCATCAACGCTTCAGCTAATGACACTCACTGTAGCCACATAAGTGGCAGACAGCGCAGCCTCCCTCGTGCTCGACAATGCCGCCGCATTCCGGGCAGGCCCCTTTGACAAAGGCGATCTTCACTTTGATTATTTCCTGCCCCCCATTGTCCGCCATATGGGATTGAATCGCCTTGGCCACAGCGTCGGCGCAGGATAATACCTTGTTCTCACCGAATCCGGAAGGGGAATGGCAGGAGATTCCCTGGAGTTGCTTGACAACCTGTCGCGCCTGAACCCCGCTGCGCCA
>JAPLJZ010000209.1 GCA_026388335.1 Deltaproteobacteria bacterium | reverse complement strand
TCCCGTGTCGCCTCGGCGTAGAGCGGATGCTTGAAATAATTACCGACATTACCGAAGGCCGTGGAACGGCGGATCAGATCAGTCTGCTGGAAGACTTGGCGGAAACGGTCAGTGAGACGTCCCTGTGCGGTCTGGGCAAGACGGCCCCCAATCCCGTTTTATCGACGCTCAGATACTTTCAGGAAGAGTACCTGGCCCACATTAACGAGAAGCATTGCCCCGCCGGGGTTTGTAAAGCCCTGATCCAATATGCCATCGCTGCGGAAAAGTGTAATGGCTGCGGCAGTTGCAAACGGGCCTGCCCCCACGGTGCAATTACGGGTGAAAAGAAGCAGGTCCACGTAATTGATTTTGAAGAATGTCAGAAGTGCGGAATCTGTATAGGAGAATGTAAACCCGGCGCCATCATGGTGAACTGACGAGGTGAAATATGCTTGAGGAAGTAACTCTAACAATTGATGATGTTTTGGTAAAGGCTGTAAAAGGGGTCAGCGTTCTTGATGCGGCGGTAAAAAGCGGCATTTGCATACCCCACCTTTGCCACGTACCCTTTCTCTCCGACATCGGCGCCTGCCGTTTGTGCATTGTGGAAAATGTGAATAACGGAAAGGCGAAGATTACCACTTCCTGCACCCTGCGGGTTCAGGAAGGCATGGTTATCAGGGCCAATTCGGAAAAAGTGCTGAAACTGAGAAAAAATATCGCCGAACTCCTGGTAGCTCACGCCCCCAACTCCCGGGCCATTCAGGATATCGCCGTGCGCTGCGGCGTCAAGGAGGTCCGTTATCCCTTTCATAACGCAGATTGTGTGCTCTGTGGCCGGTGTGTCCGTTACTGTTCGGAGATGTGGCAGGGTAACGCGATCGGTTTTGTCGGGCGTGGTAAAGACCGCCACGTCGAGTATCCCTTCGGAAAGCGTCCCGATACCTGCAAGAAGTGCAATTCCTGCGTTCTCTATTGTCCCATGTCCGTGACTCCCTGTGGAAACCCTATGAAAACAGGCGAGGAGCGTCTCTGTGGAAAGTGTGATTCTCAGATGGCCATGGCCGAAAAGATGCCGGGCGCCTGTGTATGGTGTGAAACGGGTAAAAGCTTCCAGTGCTCCCGCTACGCATAGACAAATAATAAATAACCCTGAGAAAAGGCGAAATCATTTCTGTGACTACAGATAATGATTTCGCCTTTTCTCTTCTAATGTGTCAGTCCTTCCTTGAAGTCTTGATTTTTCTATTTTACCAATTTATGTTATATTACAATTGGAAATAAATATTAGCGGTGCTCCACAGGGGCTCTCAAAATGGCAGAGATCTAACTCTGGATGTGGGGCATGTTCTGGAGGCGGGTCAATACCCGAACCAACGACGGAAGAACTCAAGATATTGCATGTTGTGGGTATAACAAATGTGCTGAAGATAAAGTTGGTTCCGATGCGAATGAACGCATCCAATCAAGGAAAGGCGAGGGTTTATTGTTATGGCACTGAAAAACGGCGAGCAGTACGTGGACAGCATAAGGAAGATGCGACCGAACATCTATAAGTGGGGCGAGCTTATCAAGGATGTCACAACCGATCCGGCCACCCGTCTTCATATCCAATCGGTGAAGCGCTCATACGACTTGTCCCACGACCCCGCAAAGGCATCCATCTACACGGCGAAGTCGCATCTGACCGGCGAGACCGTTCACCGCTGGAACACCCTGATGCAGTCCGCGGAAGATGTGATGGGCAACTCCAATATGAAACGGGAACAGTATCATCAGTCGGGAACCTGCCAGGGTGCCACCTGCGCGGGTTGGACGGCGATGAATGTGCTCTGGGATATCACCTGGCAGATGGATAAAGATCTCGGCACTCACTATCACGAACGCGTCGGGAAATATTGGAAATACATGGAAGACAACGCGATCACCATGGCCGGAGCTATCACCGACGCCAAGGGGAATCGGTCCCTAAGACCCTCCCAGCAGGCCAACAAAGACAGCAACCTCCATGTCAAGGAGATTCGCCCTGACGGCATCGTGCTCCGCGGCTACAAATGCCAGATCTGCGGTGTCGCGGCAGCACACGAAATCATATGCACACCGGGAAGTGGTTACGGCGAGACGGAAAAAGACTTTTGCGTGGCGGTGGCCGTCCCCCGCGACGTCGAGGGGCTGACCATTGTGGAAACCCGGCGGCCGAGTGATGCCCGCGACGAGGAGGAAGGGTGGGACGCCCCGAAAGCCGGCAACATCACCCAGGCGTTCCTGATTTTCGATAATGTGTTCGTCCCCAACGACCGGGTCTTCATGTGCGGCGAGGCCAAATACACCGGCAGGCTCCTGATGAACTTCACCTCCATCTACCGCGCCGCTATCGGCGCCTGTGTGGCCGGACAGGGCGACATCATGGCCGGAGCCGCTATCAATATGGCCCGCGCCAACGGTCTCAGCATGAAGCCCTTCCAGGACAAGCTCGTGCAGATGGCCATTAACAACGAGATTACCTACGGCCTCGGGCTGGGCGCCATGATGAGGGGCAAAAAACAGCCGTCGGGGCTCTTCGTCCCCGATGCCTTGCTTGCCCATGCTAATAAGACCCAGGTAGCCAAGCTTCCCTATGAGACAAAGGTGATTGCCCAGGACATTTCAGGCGGCATTGCCGAGACGGGATGTTTCCCGTCCTATAAGGACTTCCAGTCGCCTGAATACGGCAAACAAATCCTTGAAGCGCTGACGGCCGGGGCCGACGGCGAAACCCGCGCCCGCGCAGCCCGCCTGGTGGAATGGCTGACAGTCGGCGGCGGAATCCCTGGCTGTATGCACGGCGGCGGCTCCCCCGATGGGGCGAGACTCGTGGTGAGGGCCATGACCAAATGGGAGGACTACGCGGCTGAGGCGAAGCGCATTGCCGGCATCACCGCTGAACTCGCCGATCCCGCCCCGGTAAAGAAGTAGCGATCAGCATATAAAGCATTTGGAAATGCTGCATCAGTCTTCCCGATGGTTCAGGGATTATGGGCTTGACCGACGTCGAGCCATTCGGCAAGCATCACAGCATGTTCCCTCTCCAGATGAGCCGTGGAATAAAGATAGATCCTGGATGCAGAAGATGAAGTCGTGGCGATATCACCATAGCCCGCCATGGCGGTCATTATCGACAGATAGTCTCGGACCTGATTATATTCTAAGTTGAAAGGCGGCTGAGTAAAAATGTCCAGCGCTACGGGACGCTGGTATTCCCGGGAGTTTTGGCGGACGGTCTCCGCAATGAGCCGCAGGGGGCCTTCCTGCTTATGAAGCACGATCTGCGCATAAGCCGCGGTCATATGGAGGTCGGAGTAATAACAGGGAGACCCCGCCCCGGAAAGCTTATGCAGATCCTCGTTTTCGTGAACCAGACGGGTGAGAATTCCCGCGATGTCTTCACCGCTCCCATCCGCGTCCGGGAACGACGGGTATTCAACCTCCCATAAATCCGGGATCTCGGCTGCGGTAATGAGCTCTCCGGCGGCGCTCCTTTTCCGGATCAGCGCCGCCACATGTTCCGCCATGGTATCCCGGGGCCTCACCACAGCATCCCCAGGCCTTGTCCGGTCTTCTTTGCCTGCCCCTGCCATGCTTGCCTGCCCTTTCATGGCGGCACCAGGTTGCGTTTGGCCAGCGCCGCCGCGACGCCATCCAGGCCGAATTTCCGGTAGGTTTCGCGGGTCGGCGCCCCGGTCGCCCTGTCCCAGCCCAGCTCGTCATATAGCATGTCCAAGGCCACCCGGACATCGTCTCTATCCAAACGGGTGGTGCCTTTTGTGAAAGGCGGTTTTCCCGCCTTGTCCGCAAAGACCCAGGCGGGAATCCTGTCATGCCGGTCCCGCATCTCCTTCGTCCCCATGCCGCGGATCGTCAGCGCCCGGTGGAGGAGAAAGATGCGCTCCCCGACCTTGTCCATTTCCTCCCGGTCCTTGTCGTCCCCCGTCGCCAGCTTGTAGAGCATCGATTCTATGGAGTCATCGCCCCGATAGCCGCGTTCCCGGAGCGGTGAGGCCACCCAGGGACCCATCCAGTTGCACAGGGACAGCGAATCATGGAGCTCCTTGCGCAGGAGCGACCATTTGGCCATCCGCGCCTTGGCCGGGTGCATGGGCTTGTAGTCCCCCATACCGTCGACGGCTTCGGGAGCACCCCAGAGCTCGGCGGCCAACTTTTTCTGGAGCGGCAGCGGCAGCCCGTTCCGGAGGAAATTGGTATGGGAGTGACACTGGGCGTCACGGTTGTACATCAGGTTGATGAGCAGGCCGCATTGCCCCGCCTCTTCCGAGGCGTGGTGTTTGGGATGGCCCATCTTCCAGTAGGAGAGGTCCTTGTCTTTTCCCCACTCCTCCTCGGAGAGGCCCCAGCGCTCCAACATATGGCCCGTGCCCAGGCCCAGTGCCGTCCCCAGTTCACCCTCTTTCCCGGCGATCCGGGGCAACAGCTCGAAGAGGAAGGCGGGGTCTCCCTGTTCATATCTATTCCAGGAATAACTGTTGAACTCCCGGCTGCCCAGTTTCTTTTTGATCACGCCGTCATAGTAGAGTTTGATGAAGTCACGCTGCAGTTGGCCGTAATTACACCAGACCCCAAGGTCATCGGCCAGGTGCATGCCGACCATGCAGGCCTCCAGACTGGTCTCCCCCCGGGGTCCGTCCGGCAATTTTTTGAAGAAAGCGCTGCCGAAGAAGAGGCCCACACAGGTATTCTGTCCCACGGCGGGAATGCCGTATTTCGCGGCGACGGCAGGGACCTTCAGCATCGTGTGACAACGAATGGGGCAACTGGTGCAACCGTTTCCCCGGACCGTATGCTTCCAGAGATTATCGCCCAGGAAAAAGGCGGCAGTGTTCGACCGGTAGGCAATCCGGTTCGTCTCCCGGGGAGCGCAGGTTCCCGTGTCCACCAGATGCGCTGCGGCTCCCCAGCGCTTTCCCCGGGACGCATTCCAGCGCGACTTCGGGTCGTAGAACTCCGCCCAGGGCTGGGGGGAGTTGGGGACGACGTGCTGATTGTTCCCCCCCAGCAGGGAGAGATGATATTTGATCAGCTTCTCCCAATCCCCTTTTTTGCCGGCGATCCGGATGCTGCCCGTGCCCCGGACGCCGATGGCCTTGAGGTTCTTGGAACCCATCACCGAACCGACGCCGCCGGCGGAGTGGGAGACGGCGTTCATTACGACGGACATGGGCACCAGATTTTCACCCGCCTGACCGATCGCGGCCACCACCGCGTCCTGACCCATGATCTCGGCGATGGCCGCCGTCGCCCCGCGAATGCCCTGTCCCCAGATCCGGCGGGCATCGTGGATCTCGACTTTCTGATCCACGATCATGAGCCATACGGGACGAGCCGCCTTCCCCTGAATGACGATGGCGTCGTAGCCGGCATACTTGAGTTTGGCGGCAAACTGCCCGCCCATGTGGCCGGACGCCACGAGCGGTATGGGCCAACAGGTGGGCCAGAGGGTCGTGATGGCCGTCCGGCCGTTGCACGGCGCACCCGTTCCCGCCAGGGGTCCCACGCCAAAGATGATCCTGTTTTCGGGATCGTACGGTTTTGTCCCCGCCGGGACCTCATCCCACATCACCTTGTAGCCGATCCCCGTGCCACCCAGAAACTCTTTATATCGATCGATCGTGTCCTCCGTCCAGATCCTGCCCGTTGACAAATCGACCCGCAGGACCTTACCGGCCCACCCTCCATAGCCGCTCATTGCCGTTTCCTTTTCATATCGGGTTGGTTTCCTCTCCTTTGATCCCGTGGCCCTGTTCTTCATAACCCACGATCATTGCCTTCGTATGGGAAAAAACCGTCTCGCCCAGGGTGGCCATGTAGAGATGAACGATGAGGTACAGGACCAGTAAATAGGCGAAAATCACGTGCATGGCGCCCAGGAACCCGATCAGGTTTGCCGACAGGAGATAATCCCGCAAAGGAAGAATGTCCATGAAGAGCAAACCCGTAACTGCCTGTGCCGGGAGGAAAATAAACATCACGGCGTCATAGGCGATCTTTTGCAGGGGATTGTACTTGTCGGCGGCAGACGCCTTGAACGGGTTTTCTCTCCCGGTGAAGATGGAAAAGAGGTAAAACCTTGCCTGCACGAACATGCCCCGGAGATCACCGCTTTTGATCCCATAGTGGCGCCCCAGGTTTCCGCTCGACATATTGTAGATAAACCAGAAGAGAGTCGCGATGATCATCGCCAGGCCCATCCCCTTATGCCACAGCAGGACCGGATCATGAGGCTTGAGGACCGCGATGCCGTACAGCCGCAGATACAGGCCGGTCACGATCAGCATGATAACGATAAAGGCGTTTAGCCAATGCCATATCCTCAGCGGCAGCGGGTGGAGATAAGTGCGCTTCATCGTTTCATCACCCTTCGTAAGATCGCATGTACCAGCACGGAGCCGATTGCCAGGGGGATGAGAAGCGCGCCGGCCATGTCGATCCATTTGAAACCGATCCCACCCGCAGCGACGGGTCGCCCGCCTCCAAACGCCCCCCGGATCATCGCGCCGATCTCTCTGACGTTCTGCTCCTGGCCGGGCAAGTGGCATTCCTGGCAGCTCAGCGAGCGTTGCGGGGGAAGCATGGCCGTGTTCAGATTGCGCGGGGTCGTCCTGCCGGTCAAATCATACCAGGATACATAACTCAAAGACCCGGCCGGGCATGCCTCCACGCATTTCGGTTTCCCCTCGCAGAGATGACACTTGGTCGCCTTCCGGCTGTCCGGATCGTAGGAGATCATCTCCCAGGGACAGGCCTGCAGGCATATCTTGCAACCCGTGCACTTTTCAGGATCGACAATGCGGGCATTGTTGGCGGTTGATAAAATTATCGCATTTTCGGGGCAGATGTTGGCACAAGGTACGGGATGCGGGCATTGTTTGCAGAGGTCCTGCACGATGAGGCCGTCCCCCAGGTTGCCATGCCCGGCGCGCCAAGTCGTGATGCCCTGAGGACCAAAATTCAGATTGCGGTCTATCTTGATGCGTGCAAGCGTTGGCGACGCTTTGCCGTCATTGAATTCCGTACAGGCCAATTCGCAGCGACCGCAGCCGACGCATAACACTGGATCGGCGATGACCATCCCCTGGGCCTTCTCCATAATAATCAGGGAACGGTCCGTTCCCTGGGCAAACGCTGTTCCCAGGGCAGACAATCCGATGATCGAAGTCCCGCCCCAGATCAGGGTCTGGCGGCGTGTACACGGGGGGTTTAACCTGGGGTTTCCAGCTTCCGGCTTGCCGATCTCCTTCGGGACACGGTCGGTTTTCATGGCATCTTCTGGACCTTATTCACACACTTGAGGTTTGCGTTTACGATCACCGGGCCGGATGCGGCTTCCTTATGACCATGAGGAGGATTAAAAAATGCACAGGAAGAGCTGAGTACTGGCCGCACGTTAGTATTAAATAACACAAAAGAAGCTTTAGCGAAACAATTAACATGGCGTGCCCATTGCCCCGACCATGAGTCCGTTTTGATGGGTATGTAACGTTTCTTCAAGCAGCAATCAGCATCCAATGGCGCACTGGCGAACATTTCATTTGACAGCTAAAGGGGTATACGGTAGTTTTCAAAAGGTCTTACTCACTCAACAAATATCGTCCCTTTTTGTTTCCAGCCTATACCGTTCATCACGATAGAGGAGCATCAGATGCATGATCCATCCAAGACAAAACAAGAACTTATCGAAGAGAATGCCTTATTAAAGCAGAGAATCCAAGAACTGAAAATATCCCAAGCGGAGTGCAAACGGGAAAATGATGCACTGCGGGAGAGTGAGGAGAAATACCGAATCCTTCTTTCAGAATCACCGGACCCCGCCTGCTCCTTCTCCCCCGAAGGGCAATACAGGTATGTCAACAGAGCCTTCGCCGAGGTGGTTGGCAAGCCGGTCGAGGACATAATCGGTAAGAGTATTTGGGATGTTTTCCCCAAGGAGGAGGCGGACAATCGCTTTGCTTCGCTGAGTCAGGTCTTCCGCACGGGAGAGGAGAAGGTCATTGAGGTGCGCGTCCCGCGGGCAGGCGGTGACCGGTATTACGTGACTACGATTACCCCGATCAAGGACATGAAAGGGAAAATGCTTTCTGCGCTCTGCTCATCCAAAGACATCACCGACCGCAAGCGAGCGGAGGAGGAATTGCAAAAAACAACCCAAACTCTTAAAGCGATAATCGATGCTTCGCCGCTGGCGATCTTCACTCTTGATCATGATTTGAGAGTAACGAACTGGAGTCCGGCTGCCGAACTTATTTTTGGTTGGAGCAGTGAAGAGGCAATTGGCCAGTACAACCCCATTGTGCCTGCAGAGAAGTGGGATGATTTCAAAGCACTTGTTTCCAAAGTTCTCTCAGGTATTGCATACAGCGGAAGTGAGGTTTGGAGGCAGACTAAAGATGGTCGCTTTATCTTTGTGACTGTGTCAACATCGCCGCTGCGGGATGCTCACGGTAAAGTTGTTGGAGCCATGGGTGTCATCCAAGACATCACTGAACGCAAGCAGGCGGAGGAGGCGCTGAGAAAAAGCGAGGAGATGCTGCGTCTGATTACGGATAACATGTCCGACATGATCAGAGTGACGGATTTGCAGGGTGTCAATTTATATACAAGCCCGTCTCATTTTAAAGGCCTCGGTTATAGGCCGGAAGATCGGGTCGGCAAGCCTACCTTTGATATTGTCCATCCAGATGACATGGAAAGAATCATAAACTTATTTTCAGAGGCTCTCGCCGTCAAAGCCGAATACAGGGTAAGGCATGCGGATGGCCATTATGTATGGCTGGAGACAGTAGCAGATCTTCATAGGGATGCCCAAGGTAACTTAACTGCCGTTGTTATGAGTTCACGGGACATTTCCGAACGGAAGGCCATTGCTGAAGAGCTGAGCAGAAATGAGGAGAAATACCGGACACTGATTGAAACCACTCGGACAGGCTTCGTCATTATTGATAAGGATGGTCTGGTGCTTGATGCAAATCCGGAATATGTGCGTCTTACCGGACACCATAATCTGAGCGAAATAGTCGGCAGAAGCGTCATCGAATGGACCGCCGATCACGAAAAAGAAAAAAATGCAGCGGCCGTCGGAGAATGCTTTAAAAAAGGATACATAAGAAACCTGGAAATTGACTATGTGGATGCCAAGGGCAGCATCACCCCCATTGAGATCAATGCAACATATATGGAAACAGGGGGCATAGCCCAGATCCTAACACTATGTCGTGATATCAGCGACCGCAAACAGACGGAGGCAGCTCTGCGGGAGAGCGAGGAACGGTTCAGGGCATTTATGGACAACATGCCAAGTATGGTGTTAATCAAGGACAAAGAGTTGAGGCCTCTGTTCTTTAATCGAAGATTCAGCGAAATGTTCCCCGCAAATGAATGGCTGGGCAAGCTACCAGAAGAAACCTTCCCCTCTGAAATCGCTGCCTCCATGCGGGAAAATGATCTCAAGGCTTTGTCGGAAGGTTTCGTAACGTACGAGGAAGAGTGGCACGACAAAGATGGTAGCTTACTGGTCCTTGAAACCAGGAAGTTCTCTATTGACCAAAAGGACAAGGCGCCGCTCCTTGGCGCCATTATTACCGACATCACCGACCGTAGGCAGGCTGAGGAGGCGATGTGGGAATCCCAGAGGAGACTGGCGGACATTATTGAATTTCTGCCGGACGCCACCCTGGTCATTGATAGTGAAGGCAAGGTGATCGCCTGGAACCGAGCCATCGAGTCCATGACCGGGATCAGAGCGGAGGCGATGCTGGGCAAAGGCAATTATGAGTACGCAATTCCGTTTTACGGAGAAAGGAGGCCCATACTCATCGATCTTGCCCTGCACCCGGACCAGGAAAAAGAAAAGACATTCACGAGCATTCAGAGAACGGGCGATATCATATTTAGAGAAGCCTACACGCCGGCGCTGGCGACCGGGAATGCACATCTGTCCGCAACGGCATCCATGCTGAGGAATTCCAAGGGTGAGATCATCGGCGCTATTGAATGCATCCGTAATAATACCGATCGAAAGAACATGGAGGAGCGCCTACAGCGTGCAGAAAGGATGGAATCCCTGGGGGTTCTGGCTGGTGGCGTGGCCCATGATCTGAACAATGTACTAGGCGTCCTGGTTGGCTATTCTGAATTGCTTATGCGGGAGGTAACGGAGGGCAGCCGGACGGAGAAGTACGCGAAAAGCATTCTGCATGGGGGTGAAAGAGCGGCCGCCATCATACAGGATTTGCTGACCATGGCCCGTCGGGGTGTTTCTGTCTCGGATACGGTGAACCTGAATCATATCGTGGCCGATTCCTTCAAGACGCCTGAATTCGAGCTCGTAAAATCTCGTCATCCTGACATCCTGTTCCAAAGTCAAGTTGAGATGGATCTGTTCAATATCAAAGGATCGCCTGTTCATCTCAGTAAGACGATCATGAATCTCCTGTCGAATGCCGCGGAGTCGATATGCGGAACGGGTGTGGTCACAATCACGACGGACAACCGCTATGTGGACGTACCTATCCCGGGCTATGAAAACACGCGGGAGGGAGAGTATGTGGTTTTGACGGTCACGGATACGGGTTCGGGGATTTCTCCGGCAGACATGGGACGGATCTTTGAGCCGTTCTACACAAAGAAAATTATGGGCCGGAGCGGGACGGGCCTCGGCCTGGCGGTAGTCTGGGGAACCGTCAAGGACCATAACGGGTATATCGATGTGCGCACGGAAGAAAACAAGGGAAGTACATTTACCCTGTATTTTCCTGTGACACGTGATGCTTTGTCGAAGTCTGATCAGGCTCTGTCCCAAAGCGAATATCGGGGTCGGGGCGAGACCATTCTGATCGTAGACGATGTGGAAGAGCAACGGTTCCTGGCCGCCACAATTCTGGAGGGTTTGAATTACCGGGTGGCAATGGTGGCAAACGGCGAGGACGCGGTTAAATATCTCCGGACGAACAAGGCAGACCTGATTGTCTTGGATATGATCATGGACCCTGGCATCGACGGCTTGGAGACTTACCGCCGGATCATGGAAATCCAGCCGCGGCAGAAGGCGATCATCGTCAGCGGCTTCGCCAAGACCGAGCGGGTCAGCAAGGCCCAGGAGCTTGGAGCGGGTGAATACGTGATGAAACCATATGTTATCGAAAAGATAGGAGTGGCCGTTCGTAAGGAACTGGATAGAATATAGACACCGGTATTTTCACCAGAGCAAACGGTATTCAGGGAATTCATAAATTTAAAATCCCTTTCACGATCATCGGCGCCACACCCCACATTTTATATCCAGTTGTATTGACTTACAAGTCCATTGCTGCTTATACTCCTTCCGTCAAAAGCAAGGCCTTATCAAAGACGAATGATCGCCGCCGGCGGAGGGTAACCGCCGCTGGAAACAGAACCGGTTTATGAACTGCTTCATCCAAATTTTTTTGAGAGGGGTGGATCGCGAGCGATGAAAAAATCCAGATTCGAGCTGAGTTATCTAGAAATGGTCCGCCGTTCTTTTTACGCCTTCCTGCGCGATGAGCTGGAACGCCGCCTGAAGGTCATCACCTTCGATAAAATCTACAAACAATGCCGTGATAAATGCGTGGCTTATCCCTATGTGGACCCGCGCGAGATGCGGCCGAAAAAACGGGAATTCGCCAAGGAATCATCCCTGGCACTGCCGTATATTATTATCTTCTGCGAAGAATCCATCAGCGAGGAGCATAAGAAATATATCCGCTTCCGCGCCGATAACCGCATCCGTAAGGATACCCTGGCGCTCATCCCCGGCATTCAACTCAACAAGCCGTTCTATTCCGGGATGAAATTTTTTGAACGCAACACGTTCTTCGATCTTCTGGAGACGTTCCTGGATGTGGATTACGGCCTGCTGATCCAGCGCGATGATCGCTATCGCAAGCAGAACCGCTATGCGCTCTCGCACTTCCATGTCAAGATCGACTGGCCCATTGCCGAAGCAGCCGAAAGCCTGGGCAAGGAGATGCGCTACATTTCCAAAAGCCTGTATGAAAAGGGCGAATGCTCGGCCGGCTTGCTCCAGGACAAGCTCTTTGAATACTACGGCTGGCACCATCAGGCCACCGGCGGCAGGCGCACTGCGGCCCTGATCGCGGCCCAATACCTTAAGCAGATACCCGGCCTGACCACGGTCTATGTCTCCAGCTCCGAAACCAGGACCCTAACCCGCTATTCTGAAAAAGGTGTGGCGCGCTATGCCATTATTCAGCTCGATAAGGATTATGCCCATCAGATCATGGAGATTAACCGGATCACCCCGGAGGCCTTCCGGCTCGGCTATGTGCTGGGTGAATCCGAGGGCTTCTACGATGTCATGCTCTTTGTCAGTTATAAACATACCGAATGGGGCCAGCCGCCCATGGACGGTAAACTCAGGATCATCAAACCTGATTTCAGTTGGCTGGCCGTTGACCGTGAAATGATCCTGCCCCTTTCGCACGCTTTAAGTTCACGACCGCTGATTCTCAAGTGGATCTACCGCTCGGAAAAAGAAAAATAAGGAGGTTTCATTGTCCGCAATGAGCGGCTCAACGCTTTATGTCCCCGATAAACGCCAGATATTCGCTGGCTGTTCCCTTCACCTTTTCAATCATCGGTAGATGTCCGCAATCCTTGATGATGGGAGTGGTTCATTGAATACGGAATGAAGCATACTCCATGAGAATATCATGTTTGCCGGATAAAGAAGGGCTGTGTTCCTCCCTGAAGTCCGCATTTGACGAATCTTGATAAATATGTAATCTTTCAGACAGTAATCGCTAAGCAAAACTCTCCATTTGTTAGAGGATTTTGAGTAATGAAAAAGATCATTGTTATTACTGGTGGCAGTCGCGGTATAGGTGCTGCCACTTCGCACCTTGCCGCAGAGCGTGGCTATGCAGTCTGTGTCAACTATAATCATAATAGAAAGGCTGCTGATACTGTCGTTAGTGCAATTGAAAGGACAGGTGGACAAGCTATTGCTGTTGCTGCTGATGTATCTTCTGAATCCGACGTGATCCAATTGTTTAAAACTGTGGATAAGGAATTGGGAATTGTTACCGCATTGGTCAACAACGCCGGCATTTTGGAACAGCAAATGAAACTGGAAGACATGGATGCATCCCGCCTGAACCGAATCTTTACAACAAACATCTCCGGATATTTCTTATGTGCTCGTGAAGCAGTACGACGAATGTCTACCAGACATGGGGGAGCGGGGGGTGCGATTGTAAACGTATCATCAGGCGCATCACGTCTTGGCTCTCCCGGTGAATATGTGGACTATGCAGCGTCTAAAGGTGCCATTGATACGATGACTATTGGCTTGGCTAAGGAAGTAGCCGCAGAAGGCATCCGTGTTAATGCTGTCCGCCCTGCTTTTATCTATACTGATATTCACACCAATGGTGGTGAAGTAAATAGAGTTGATCGTATTAAGGAATTTGTACCAATGAAGCGAGGTGGCCAAGCAGTAGAAGTGGCATATGCAATCTTATGGTTGCTTTCTGATGAAGCTTCATATTCAACAGGCACATTTATTGATGTGACAGGTGGCAAATAGTCGTCTAACCACCAATAAGGGGTGCAGCTAATTGCCGATAAATCGGGCTCTCGATTAAGTCAGGCTTATATTCTCTTTCGATCCGTAATGACCAGTTCTGATGATCGTTCATCACTGAACAGTTGTAGCTGAAGTCAGTCAAGACTCAATTCAACAGATTATCACATCAAAAGTACGCAGAACCGGATGAACCTTGTATGGTTAAATTCTATGATCTTCCCGGATGATAACCCTGCTTCCGCCATGGATACTGGTGTTCCAATTCTTGGGAGCTTTAACGGTCTTCAGGCGATCGAGCTCACCGATACTTTTTAGTCGCTGGTAGATGAGTTGCCAGGCGCAGGGGCGATCGGCTCTGACCTCACACTGGTCTTCCCTCGAACCGCCGCAGGAACCGTTAAGCATATGTTTTGCGTAGCGGATTATGGGGCAGATGCCGCCGTATTCATGGAGGACGCATTTACCGCAGGCGATACATTTTCCCGTCCAGGAGGCCCTTTCCTTTACATGCTGAGTTTAAAATGTTGGTTTTTGATTGATAAGAACTCCCTTGGGCATTCGATTCAGCAGCGTTTTTTTCTTGATTATCTCTACAATCCGAGTATTATTTCCCCAACAATCTCTATTAAATTCTGATCAGGAGGAAGAAAAATGATGGTTTCGACCCCGACTTATGAAAAAGGCAAACTCTACTATATATCCATCATCGATTTCCGCCCCGACCCGAATCAACCCCGGAAGGTCTTCGACGAGGCGGCGTTGACGGAACTGACCGATTCCATCAAGAAACACGGGATACTACAGCCCCTTCTGTTCCTTCCCGGCGAGCAGGGGTACCTGACCGTCGTCTCCGGCGAACGGCGCCTCGCGGCGGCCAAGAATGCAGGGATTCTAACGATACCGGCCATGATGGTTGACGGCAACCCCGCCGAGATCGCCCTGGTCGAAAATCTGATCCGTCAGGATCTTACCGCCGTCGAAGAGGCGGAGGCCCTGCAGCGCCTCATGAACGAGCAGAATTACAACCAGGAACAGCTGGCCGGGGTCATCAACAAGGCCCGCACGACCCTCAACGAGATCCTTTCCCTGAATCGCCTGCCCCTGCTAATCCGGGACGAATGCCGGGGTGACCGGAGCGTTTCCCGAAGGACCCTCGTCGAGATTGCCCGGCGAAAGCAGGAAAGGGGCATGCTTTCGGCCTGGGAAAAATATAAGGAAACGGTCAAGAAACAGCAGGAAGGCCGCAAGAAAGTGGAAAAGATCCCGCCCACGCCCCCGGAACTGAAAAAATGGTTTGACAAAACGCGGGGAAAGATAACCGGCGTCGATGCGGCGAACTGGTCCGACGATGATCGTATCGCCGTCAACGAATCGCTGACGGCACTTCAGGAAGCGATTAACGGTTTCCTTAATCCCGAGGAGGCGGGGGAAAATCCGCCGTCCCGCGAATTATCCTGAAGGGGGGCGTTCACCTGAAAATACACCATACTCCCTCCCCTCCAAGGGGAGGGTTGGGGTGGGGATGGGTTGATGTCTTGGTTTTTATTCCCCCTTTGCGACGACTGCCCATCATGTAAGTTTCTTTTTATTCTTTACGACTATCCTGGCAGGACCGCGCGGAGGGATTTGACGAGGCATTTTTCGGAAGGCAAAACTTTTTTCGCGTCGTCAATTACTTAATAATATCAAATACTTTAATGGTGTCGGCGCGCCGACACCCCCCCTGCTTGCTGGTCCAAACAGAAGGTACTAAAGGGTCTTTTTTATGATGAAACCATTCGAAATTATTGTTGTAATAATTACAACAAATGTTGTAAACTTTACAATAAAAGAAAGATCAATCCATCATTGTATAGCGTTAAAGAATATAAGCTTCGAATGAAGAAGAAAGACCCGTTTATTGTTCAGGTTTGGAAAGTATGCAAGTTTAAAACATATAGTGAAGAATAATGAACATATCGGAGAATCAATCAGCAGAATGAAGGAGGTTGATGTATGAACTTTTCACGAATAACCATTAATCACTCCCAGATGAATGGAATGCCTTGCATCCGTGGGCTAAGGATTCCCGTAGCCACGATTGTTGCTATGGTGGCGGAAGGGATGAATCATGAGGAGATCCTGGCAGCCTATCCTGATCTTGAAAAGGGTGATATCGCCGAATCCCTGCGGTATGCAGCGGAAGCTTTACGCGAACGCGAATTACCACTGGTAATGCAGGCATGAAATTCCTGATCGATAATGCCTTGTCTCCACTGATCGCAGACGGATTGAGAATGGCGGGATACGATAGCGTTCATGTGCGCGATTATGGAATGCAAAGTGCGTCAGATACAGAAATATTGGAACGTGCCATCGATGAAAACCGCATTATTGTTTCAGCGGATACCGATTTCGGAACATTACTTGCTCTCCGTGACGAGATCAAACCTTCCTTCATTTTATTCAGAGGCATGACAACGCGCCGACCAGAAACACAGTTGCAAGTCCTGTTAGCAAACCTATCAGCCCTAAAAGGAAGCCTGGGAAAGGGCTGTGTTGTTGTTTTTGATCAAAACAAAATTCGTTTACGCAACCTACCGATAGGCGGTTGACTATTTACTTCCAAGTGTTGATTTTCTGCCGAACCCTGTCTGTAGAAAGGATCGGCAAAAAACGGGGCTGGATATACCCGGAGGAACTGGAGCAAATTATCGAAGGACTGAACGAGATTGTAGGAGGATGATTGATGTGCCCCGACTCTCTTGACCGCACCCGTTCCATCGATCAGCCTAGGATACGGTGTCAAAAAAAATGTGGCTCAGCCGACTAACGGCAATTTTATGGGAGACTGTTTCTGAATGCCATCTACATTTACCTGGCTCGATTATTCCGAACGCGAGCGCCGCAAGATGCTCGATGTTATCCATCTCTTCGATGAAAAAGGGACACGGGACGAACTTGGCATAGGCGCAGTACGCGACTCCTTTGCCGATCTGTTTTTTCCTGGCACGACCACCATCCAGACCCGAGCGAAATATTTCCTCTTTGTTCCCTGGATACATCTTGACCTTGAGAGACGAAAAATCCCGTCGAGTCAATTTGCTGCACAGGCTCGATGGCAAGAGGTTGTCCTCATTGACGCTCTTGCGAAATCTGATGACAAGGAAGGGACCATCGGAATAGATGCGCGGGCGTCATTGAAAAGGCTTCCCAGCAATGTCTACTGGCAGGGGATGGGAGCTTGGGGAATCCGTATGTTCCCAGGTTCTCAGGATCATTATAACCGCTCCATTGATGCCTTTTATGTATCAACCCTTCGGAACCTGCGAACCGATGATGGGGATACTGCCGACGGTCATGTCGCACGAAACTGGCATGCCGCCATCCCACCAATGTCAAAAGACTTCCCCGGGATCGCCACCTTCAGCCTGACTAACGAAGAAGCGCAATATCTGCGTGAGCGCATCTGGAGCCGCGTACCTCACTCGTTGTTGGCGTTTCTGGTGGGTAGAGGAATATTGACCGAACCGGTTGAATTCCCCTGGGAGCACAGCCAGTATGGAGACTTTCCGCTCCATATCAAGGAACAGCTGGAGCACGCTCGGAATTTTTCGGAGGCAATCCATGGGGCAGCACTACTTTACAACCTTATGCTGGCTGAAAAGGCGGCGGCGGTAGAATTGACCGAAGATTACAGGAATCAGCTTGAGGAGTGGGCTGTCAGGACAAACGAAAGGAAAACTATCTTCATATCTTGGGATAGGCAAAAATTTTGGTCGATAGTCGAGTCGTCAGGGCAGCGAGTTGCGCATCCGACCAAACTTTTTATCAACTCCTGGCTGGATATTGCAATAAATTCAGCTAAAGGTGAAACCATCACCGACAAAGACCAGGTACGCCGTCTAATTCATGAACGGGAAAGGGCGCTCAAGAACAACCTCGCCAGACTGGACAATCAGCGGGCACTTGAGCTGTGGACTGGTGCCGCAGGTTCAGCCCAGTTGAACTACCGCTGGCCGGTGACACAGAGAATTGTTTCAGATATCTTGAAAGGATTGGCAAAGGAGGTGGCAGATGCTTGATCCAGACGACCGTAGGCATCTGCTGGAGTCTCTGCGTCCACCCCTTGGTTACGAACTCGACCGCGCTATTGGCACCACCTTTTCTCTGGATCTGTTGGCACTTCTCATTGCTCCTCTGGCTTTCACCCTTTTCGATTGGGAAGATGATAACGGAAACCTTAACTCCGATCCTCTGGCCATGCTGGAGACGTTACGGCGCTTTGCTGGGCGCGTTAGTATCTTCTGTCAGGCCGGCCAGATTTCCGTGCCGAAGGGAAGCCACCAGCTTTACGGTTATCTGGAAAAATCGATCTTCGGAGTCATGCCTCCTCATGAGCAGGGAGTTTTCCACCCCAAGGTATGGGTGCTCCGTTTCACCGCTCCGTATGCTCAGACCCGCTATCGTCTCTTATGTTTGAGCCGCAATCTGACCTTTGATAGTTCCTGGGACACCGCGCTTGTTCTTGATGGCACCTTGGTAGACAGGCAGAATGCTTTCAGTACCAACCATCCCCTTGGTGATTTTATTGCCGCACTTCCCGAAATGGTGGCGCCACCCCGCCAGCTGCCTGACCATGTTCAGTCAACCGTTGATTTGATCCAGCATGAACTGCGCCGAGTAAGTTTCGAGCTGCCGGAGGGATTCGATGAAATTTCCTTCTGGCCACTCGGTTTCAAGGGAGCCCGTCGTTGGCCGTTTGAAACGCGTATCGATCGTATGCTGATCGTCTCCCCGTTTGTATCGGATGGCTTTCTTTCCCGCCTTACCAAGGCCGGCCAGGGCCATATTCTGGTGTCACGCACTGAGGAGCTCGACACCCTTGATCAGGGTACCTTGAAGTGTTTTGAACGGGTCTACCTGCTGAGTCCTGCAGCAGATCCGGAAGAAGATGGGGGAGCAGATCCTGAAAAAGGAACGGGAGAATCTCTGTCCGGCTTGCATGCCAAGCTATTTATTGCCGATGCCGGCTGGAATACAAACGTGTGGACCGGTTCCGCGAATGCCACCGATGTCGCTTTCAAAAGCAATGTGGAATTTCTTGTCCAATTGACCGGGAAGAAAAGCCGCTGGGGGCTCAATACCCTGATACCCCAGACAGGCGAGAGATCAGGCTTCATGAAACTGTTGCAGGAGTACTTTCCCGACCTTGACGTCACCGCAACCGATCTACAAATGAAAGCTCTGGAAGATACTGCGACTGAAGTACGCCGCCGCCTGGCCGTCATGAGGTTAACAGCTCATGTAACGGGTCTGGAGCAACAAGACCTTTTTCAGTTACAAATCTCTCACCATGAACTTACTGGGATTCACCTCCCTGTTGGGGTCTCGGTGCGTTGCTGGCCAATTACCCTTAGCGAGGGCATGTGTGTTGGAATTGGGAAGGAGCCGGGAATATTTGCCGAATTCAGCCAGGTTTCTTTTGAGGCCCTGACCTCGTTTTTCGCATTTGAGATAACCGCCAGCAACAACGAGAAGAAGTTTAATTGCAGGTTTGTCCTGAATCTGACCCTCGAAGGAGCGCCCGAGGATCGTGCAGAACGTATCATGAAATCGCTGCTTAAAACCCGTGACCAGGTGCTCAGATTCATTCTGATGCTGCTGGCGGAAGGTGGTGGCGACGTCTATCAGGCGATTTTCACCGGTCGATCTTTGTTCTCCGGAGGCGCAAGCAATGGTTCCGCCGGGGCTGGAATCCCCCTATTTGAAACATTGGTCCGAACGCTGGAACGAAATCCTGCAAAACTGGATCAGATCGCGCATCTTGTCGATGACTTAAGGAAGACCGAAGATGGTACGCAGCTTTTACCAGAAGGGTTCGACGCGATATGGAAACCAATCTGGGCTACACGTGAAAGGATTCGGTAATGGCAGGAAAGAACGTAGTGCGGCCGAATACTGTGGCTATTCTCGACGGGTTGAAGGACTTTCAACGCAGGACGGTCGATTACGTTTTCTCCCGTCTTTATGGCAATGATGATCCGTCCCACAGGTTTCTGGTTGCCGACGAAGTTGGACTTGGGAAGACCATGGTCGCAAGGGGCGTCATTGCCCGGGCGATCGAGCATCTATGGGACGTGGTACCGCGCATTGACATCGTATACATCTGCTCTAATGCAGACATTGCACGACAGAACATCGACAGACTCAAACCCAGCGGCCAAAGTGAGTTCGCTCTCTCATCACGGATAACTCTCCTGCCCACCGAGATCAGATCCCTTCAGAAAAACAAGCTGAATTTCATCTCATTTACCCCGAGCACTTCTTTTGATCTGAAATCAAGTCTGGGAACCGCAGATGAACGGGCATTGCTCTACTGGCTTCTGGACAGGGCGTGGGGGATAGAAGGGAGCGCCGGCCCATTCAACGTGCTGCAAGGATATGCAGACAAGGACCGTTTCCGTGCACTTGTTAAGGCATACCGTGAGAGAAACCATATTGATCCATCCTTGGCCCAGAAATTTGCCGATGTTCTGACCAAGAATGTAAAAGATGACAAGACCCTCGGTCGCCCGGATTTCAGGTCACGCTTCCAGAATCTTTGCAGCTGTTACGCTAGGACTCGCAAATATGAAAATATTCCCGAAGTCGAGAGACGGGAACGGGTGAAATTCGTTGGTGAAATACGATCTCTGCTTGCAGAAACTTGTCTGGCGGCCCTGGAACCTGATCTTATAATTCTGGACGAATTCCAGCGTTTCAAGCATCTTCTTGACACGGAAAGCGAAACGAGCCGGCTCGCCCATGGCCTGTTTGATTATGCGGAAGGAAACACCCGTGCTCGGGTCCTCCTCCTTTCCGCAACTCCTTATAAGATGTATACGCTCTCCGAGGAATCAGGCGAAGACGACCATTATGAGGATTTCATGCGAACCATGCGTTTCCTGGAGCCGGGGAAAGCACATCTCTTCGAAGAGTTGGTAGGCAATTACCGTCGGGAGCTCTATAGCCTTGGAAATGGCGGAAGCGAAATGATCGAAGAAACCAAACGCAGGCTCGAAGCGCAATTGCGCCGTGTAATGGTTCGGACCGAGCGGCTCGCAGCAACTGAAAATCGTGACGGGATGCTTACAGAAGTGTCTCCTCTCAATGTAACGCTCGAAACTCAGGATTTGGATGCCTTTCTGGGGATGCAGAGAGTAACGACTATTTTGGACCAGGGGAATGCTCTCGAGTACTGGAAATCAGCCCCGTATCTGCTCAATTTCATGGATGACTACAAACTGAAGCAGGTTTTCGTGAATGCCATCAATATTCCAGGGAAAAATGAAGAGCTTGCCAATGCCATCGCATCTGCAGATAACCTTCTCCTGCCGTGGAGAGACATTGCCCAATATAACGAAATCGATCCCAACAATGCGCGTCTGCGAGGTTTGCTTGCAGATGTTGTTGGAAAGGGTGGCTGGCGGCTACTCTGGATTCCCCCTTCTCTCCCGTATTATCGGCTGGAGGGACCTTTCGCAGAACCCGCCTTGTGTAATTTTACCAAGCGGCTGGTCTTTTCCTCCTGGCGGATGGTTCCCAAGGTGGTGGCTACAATGCTCAGTTATGCTGTCGAAAGAAGGATGATCTCCTCATTCGAAGAACATCCTGAGAATTCGCTGGATGCCAGGAAGCGGCGGCGACCTCTACTTCGTTTTGCCCGCACTGACGAGCGATTAACCGGCATGCCATTGCTCGGCCTTCTCTATCCTTGTACAACACTGGCGAAGGAATGCGACCCTCTCCTGTATGACAAAAGTGATGATCTGCCGTCTCTGGTAGAGGTTCTTGACTGGGCACAACGGATAATTAAGCAACTGCTGGCAAATATCCAGTCTGGTGATGAGAGTGCCGGTCCCGAAGACGAAACGTGGTACTGGGCCGCACCGATCCTGCTAGATCTCCGGTTTGATGCCGACTTGTCAAGAAAATGGTTGTTTTCTCCCGACCTCGCAGTTATCTGGTCTGACGGCACTCATGACCAGCAGGAAGGCGAAGAGGACGAGACAGTCTGGTCTGCTCATGTGGAATATGCCCAGAAGTTGGCAAATGGCGAACTTACCTTAGGCCGAAAACCAGCTGATCTATGCCTTGTTCTTGCACAAATAGCGGTTGCAGGAACGGGTATCGCCGCTCTCAGGGCGTTAGCGAGGGTTACCGGTGGGATTAACAACGTAACCAAAGTAATCAAAGGATGCGCCGGTCAAGTTGCCTGGCGTTTCCGATCCCTGTTCAACCTTCCCGAAGTGACTGCCTTTATTAGAGGCATGAACCGTGAAGAACCTTACTGGCGGAGAATAGTCGAATATTCTGCGGCAGGGGGACTGCAGTCGGTACTTGATGAATATGCTCATACCCTGCGAGAGTCACTGGGTCTTGTTGATCATGCCCCAGATGAGATCGCCTGTAAGATCACCAAGGTTATGGGAGAATCGCTCAGTCTCAGGACGTCAACCCTTGGTGTAGATGAAGTAGCCATTGATACTGAAAGCAAAACCGTCAGGGTGGAAGGAAGAAGAATGCGCGGGCATTTTGCTCTCCGCTTTGGGGAAGAAAAAAATGATGATGGCGCTGTTGTCACTCGGGCGGGGCAGGTAAGAGATGCTTTTAATTCTCCGTTCTGGCCGTTTGTTTTAGCGACGACATCAGTTGGGCAGGAAGGACTCGACTTTCACACCTATTGCCATGCTGTTGTTCACTGGAACCTGCCTTCAAACCCGGTCGACTTGGAACAGCGGGAGGGGCGTGTTCACCGTTACAAGGGGCATGCTGTGCGCAAGAATCTGGCAAGTTTTTATGGGATTAATAAAGCCAGGACAGCGAAGGATAATGATCCCTGGGAGGCTCTTTTTGACAAAGGAAGGCAAGATCGGACCGAAAATGTTACAGATCTTGTGCCCTATTGGGTTTACCCCTTGGAAGGAGGGGCAAAAATTGAGCGCCACGTCCCAGCACTGCCGCTCAGCCGGGATCATGAGCGTCTGTTCGCTCTACGTAGATCACTTGTCGTATATCGTATGGTTTTTGGTCAGGCAAGGCAAGAGGATCTGGTCGAATATCTGCTCTCCAGGTTCCCAGAATCTGAGGTTCATCGAATTACCAAAGAATTGAGCATCAATCTTGAACCACCTTATCAATGAAAGTAGGTATAACAAATATTCTGAAGGTGACTTACCATCTCGCCTATCAAAAGCCAACTAAGACAAAAAGGGGCTACGATAAGGTTGTCTCAGCCTTTCTGCGGTGTCCGGAACCCTTTTGAACCCTTTAACCCCAGTTTTTCCGGCTCCGCATGGAGATCCTCTGCGCTTCAGAGGGTAATCCCGGCCTGGAGGGACTGAATGATCTGAGGCAGAGGAGCCCTTCGGGGTTTGGCAGAACCTTAGATGGTTAAATTCTATGATCTTCCCGGATGATAACCCTGCTTCCTCCATGGATGCTGGTGTTCCAGTTCTTGGGAGCTTTAACGGTCTTCAGTCGCTCGAGTTCGCCGATATCTTTCAGTCGCTGGTAGATGAGTTGCCAGGCGCAGGGGCGATCAGCCCTGACCTCGCACCGGTCTTCCCTTGAACCGCCGCAGGGACCGTTGAGCATGTGTTTTGCGCACCGGGTTATGGGGCAGATGCCGCCGTATTCATGGAGAACGCATTTGCCGCAGGCGATGCATTTTTCCGTCCAGGTGGCCCTTTCCTCGAGAATACCGATGAACTCCGTATCCAGGCCCGCATAAACCGGCTTGTTGTATCGCTCGGCAATCGCCTGCACCCCGGCGCCGCAGCCGAAAGAAAGGACGACATCATTTCTGTTGATCGCCTCGGCCGCCTTTTCAATAAAGATGTTGTCACACTGCCGTTCAATCGTGAGTTCTTCAACCTCAAAAGAGAGGTTCTTCAACCTTGAAGCTATGCGCAGCGCCGACGCGTTGATGCTGACTTCGCGTTCACCCCCGGCCAGGCATACCGTAACGCACGTACCGCACCCTAACATGAGGATCTTCTTGTGGCCCTTCAATATGTCGATGAGTTCGGGAATGCTTTTCCTTTGTGCTACTATCATACATTCATCTCCGCATTTTTTGGTTGATTGACTCTCTTTAATGGGCTTGGCCCAATGCTCTTCAGCGTCGCCAGCATATCATTGATGTGATCGACAAGCGGCCTGGCCTGTGCAGCCGATATGTTGATCATGCGGATGCGTTGCGCCTCCAGGCCACACTCGGAAAGGAATTTCTGCGTATAACCTACCCTGCCTTTGGCCAGAAGATTACCTTCCGTGAAATGGCAACCGCCTTCCAGGCACCCGGCGACCAGAATCCCATCGGCGCCCTTTTCAAAGGCCTTCATAAAAAACTCCACTTCCAGCCTGCCCGTACAGGGTGTTCTGACAATACGAACATTCGTGGGATACTGCAACCTCATGGAACCTGCCAGATCTGCGGCGGAATATGAACAATACTGACAGCAGAATGCAATAAGCAGGGGTTCAAAACTTTCATTACTCATAAGACGCCTCTACCTTAATTACTCTCGACAGTTAAATGATGCTCCAACAGGTCATCCAGCATCATGTTAAACTGTTTGGACTCAAAATGATTGAGTTGGATCGCACAGGCAGGACATTCGGCGGCACATATGCCGCAACCCATGCATTTCGCCGCCGCAATCTCGCCCTTGTTATCGACATTAACGAAAGGCGCACTATAGGGGCATACGTGGACGCAGGTCATGCAGGAAATACACTTATCCTGGTTAACCTCGGAAACTTCGGCGCCGATGTCCAGGTGCGTTTTCGACAGTACCGTGGCCGCCCGTGATGCTGCGGCGCGGGCCTGAGAAATATTTTCGTCTATCATCTTGGGTGAATGGGCCAGGCCGCACAGATATATTCCCTCGGTGGCGAAATCTACGGGGCGGAGCTTGACATGGGCTTCTAAAAAGAAGCCGTCGGCATTGAGCTGCAATTTGAGCATATCCGACAACTGCCTGTTGCCGGCGGGGGCGCCGATTCCCGTGCTGAGGATGACATTATCGGCCTCAATTTCAATAATATCATTAACATCAGGGCTATCAACCGTAACCAGGAGGCCGTTGTTTTGAGAGACAACGGGTTGTTTTTCTTCGTCATACCTAATGAAGACGATGCCGGCTTCCCGGGCCATCCGGTAATACTTCTCCCGGAAACCATAAGTCCTGATATCGCGGTAAAGGATATAAATATTGGCACCGGGACTTTTCTTCTTGATGCTCAGGGCATTCTTGACCGCCATGGAACAGCAGATGCGACTGCAATAGGGATGTTTATCATTGCGGGACCCGACACATTGAATCATGACAATGTTCTTGCCCTGACCTTTGAACTTGTCAGCGTGGAGGAGCTGTTCCAGTTCCATTTGGGTGAGGATATTTTCAGACTCCCCGTAAAGGAATTCGCGGGTTGCCGCCGGTTCCCCTCCCGTTGCCGCAATAATGGCGCCACAGGATATCTCGGTTTTGGCGATATCGCCCTTACCGTTGCCCTTCCCTTTTTCCGTGATCGTCACTAAAAATTTACCGATATGTCCGTTAACTTTCGTCACTTCGCTATTGAGATAAACCTTGATGCGACCGTGATTTTGAGTCCGGTCGATCATATTGGCGATAAAATCGTGGATATCGTCGCCTTCCAAGGTGCTGTGGACGTTCAGCGCCTGCCCTCCCAGGGTCCCTGATTTTTCAATGAGGGCTACCTGGAATCCTTGCTCCGCCAGGGAAAGGGCTGCGGTCATGCCGCTCAATCCGCCCCCGATGACCAGACCGTCTTGGTTGATGGCCAGGGATTCTCCGACCAGTGGTTTCAGGAAGCTCGCCCGGGCGATGGACATTCTCACGAGTTCAATGGCCTTCACGGTGGCAACATCCGGTTCGGAGGAATGTACCCAGGAACATTGATCCCTGATATTGGCCAACTCGAAGAGGTAGGGATTTAATCCTGCCTCACGCAAGGTTTCACGGAAAAGGGGTTCATGCGTCCGGGGGGTGCAGGACGCGACCACCACCCGGTTGAGCCGGTATTCTTCGATCCGCTTTTTAATCTCGGAAAGACTCGCATCCGAACAGGTGTACATGGTGTGCGAGGCAACAACCACATGGGGATCGCTGGAGATGGCCTCGGTCACTTTTTCCACATCTACCGTGCCCGCGATGTTGATCCCGCAATGACAGACAAACACACCGATCCGCAACTCATCATCGGTGACATCATGTTCGGTCGGATATTCCTTCCTCGTGATGATCGTATTGCGCACCTGCGACAGCAGCTCCATCGACATGGAGGCCGCGGCGCTGGCCTGGGTTACGGTTTCGGGGATATCTTTGGGCTCCTGGAAGGCGCCGGCGACGAAAACACCGGGCCGTGACGTTTCCAGGGGGAAGAACCGGCCGGTTTTACAGAAGCCGTGTTCATTTAGTTCAATGCCCAGATGGGCCATGCTCGCCGAAATGTTGGGTTTGGGATCCAAGCCGACGGCCAGAATAACCAGATCGAAATCGCGCTCCGCCTGTTTGAAGTGCTCGTCCACATAGCGCAGCCTGATGTCCATTGATCCTGGAACCTGGAGGGCCCGGGAGGGAATACTCTTGATATATTCTATGTTTTCCTTGCTGCGGGCGCGTTCGTAATACTGGTCGAAGTCTTTCCCGAAAGCCCGGATATCCATATAAAAAATAGTCGCTTCCAGACCGGCGGTGTGCTCGCTGGCGACGAGCGCCTGTTTTGTCGTGGCCATACAGCAGATGGATGAACAATATTCATTCCCGCATTTGGCGTCACGGGAACCGACACACTGTATCCACGCGATTCTTTTGGCTTCCTTGCCGTCACTCCTGCGTACGATATGCCCGCCATAGGGGCCGGCGGCGGAAAGCATCCGCTCAAACTGCACGCTGGTCAAGACGTTCGGATACCGGTTAAAGCCATACTCTCCCTTAAGTTCCGCATCATATTCTTCAAATCCCGGCGTCAGGATAACGGAACCGACATCCAGGGTGATAATTTCTTCCTGCATGCCGTGCACGACCGCCTTTTTATCGCAGGCGGCAACACACTCCATACATTCGGAACACATGGCGCAATTCAGGCAACGTTCCGCTTCCGCCAAGGCATCTTCTTCGGAGAATCCGCCTTCAATCTCGTTGAAATTGCCGGTCCTCAGCGCCGCCGTAATTTCCGTTGCCTTGGCCCGTTCTTTCTTTTCCGTATGGGCCGTGGCAGGAAGTAGTTCTTCCGGAACGGGATTCAACATATCTTCAAAACGATCAGTGCGCTGATCCTTCCCGTGGAGATAGCGGTCAATCGATTCTACAGCCCGTTTTCCTGCGGCAACGGCCTGGATGACACTCGCCGGACCGGAAGCGTTATCACCTCCGGCAAAAATACCTTTAACCGATGTTTCAAGAGTGACGGGATCAACTTTGAAACAACCGCGCGCTGTATCTACACAGACGTGCTCAAGCAGTTCAGCGTCGATGGCCTGACCGATCGCCACGATGATCTGATCCGCGCTGATATTTTTCAAGTTATTTTGATCATAGGCGGGGCTGAACCGGCCATTTTCATCAAAGACGCGGGTACATTGCTTGAGTTCGATGCCTTTTACGGAACCATCACCGATAATACGATTCGGCCCCCAGCCGTTATTGATTGTAATGCCTTCGGCCAGCGTGGCTGCTATTTCCTCTTGATAAGCAGGCATTTCGTCACGTTTTTCCAGGGAAACCATCTCTACCTGCTTAGCGCCGAGGCGGAGGGCCGTTCTTGCCACGTCGATGGCCACATTGCCGCCGCCGATGACCACGACGTGTTCACCGACCCGGGGCTTGTTGTCCTTATCGCCTGCCTGTCGCAAGAACTCCACGCCATAATCGACGCCCTGCCGATCTTCGCCGTCAACACCCAGTTTCCTGCTCACATGGGCGCCGGCACTGATGAAGACACATTCATTTTCTTTCTGTAAGTCCGCGATGGTTTTATCCTTGCCGACGCGGCAGTTTAAAACGATGCGGACGCCTTTACGCCGGATCAGCTCTACTTCATAAGCGAGGATGTCTTTGGGAAGCCGGTAGGCCGGTATACCCCAGACGAGCATGCCGCCCGCCGTATTTGACGCTTCATAGACGGTGACGGCGAAGCCTTTGTCCGCCAGATCGCCGGCGGCCGTGAGGCCGGCCGGTCCGGCGCCGATAATGGCAATTTTCTGAGCATTAGCCGGCGGCGTTTTCTCTTCCGGCAATGCCAGTTCGCCCGCTTTAACGAGTTTGATTTCCTGATCCACGGCAAATCTTTTGAGCTGTCTGATGGCCAGCGCCGAATCCACGGTGGCACGGGTGCAAACGGTCTCACAGGGTGCAGGACAAACCCGGCCGCAGATGGCGGCGAGGGGATTTCTTTCCCTGATGAGGTTTGCCGCCTTCACGTATTCTTTTTTCTTAATGAGTTGGATATAGCCCTGCACATTGATATTGGCCGGACATTTCATTTTGCAGGGGGCATGGCCCAATTTGAGGATGCTGGGCTTGTTGGGAATCGCTTGGGCGGAATATTTCTGAATGCCTTTCCTTGTTCCCAACGCGCGGTTATACCGGTCCTCGATTTCAACCGGACAGACTTTGGTGCAATCGCCGCAATCATTACAGATCCGTTCATCGATATAGCGGGGAGCCTTTTTCACATAGGCTTTAAAGTTTCCCGGCGTACCTTCCAGCTTCTCCAGGCTGGAGAGGGTAAGTATTTCGATATTGAGATTTCTGGCGCACTCGACAAGTTTGGGAGAGACGATACAGGTTGCGCAGTCACCGGTGGGAAAGGTTTTATCCAGGTGCGCCATCATCCCGCCGATAGCGGCAGACTTCTCGACCAGATAGACCTTAAACCCGGAATTGGCCAGATCGAGGGAAGCCTGGACACCGGCGATGCCCCCGCCCTGGACGAGTACGGCGCCAATTTTTTTCTTTTTACCTTTTTCCATGATTCACGACCTTATTGATGACTGAATAAAATTCAGCGTCTCTCGCGGCGAAATGATCAGTTTGTTCAATCCAAGTGCCTGCTCGGACATGCCAAGACATAATCCCATGAGTTGCGTTATATAGATGATGGGCATATTGTAACGATGGCCCGTGGTTTTTAAAATATCGTCCTGCCGCATATCCAGATTGATCTGGCACATGGGACAGGCAACGGCGATGCATTGGGCTCCGGAATCTTTGGCCATGGCGATAATCGTTTCGGAAAGTTTTACGACCAAATCCGACCTGGTAAGGGTCAACGACCCGCCGCAGCATTCCACCTTATGGGGCCAGTCCAGCCCCACGCCGCCCATGGCATTAATAATCTTATCCATGTAGACGGGGTTTTCCGGATCGTCAAAGCTCGCTATTTCCGGAGGACGAACCAGGAGACAGCCATAATACGACGCAACCTTCAGCCCCTGTAGGGAATGCTTCAGCGCCTTTTTGAATGCAGCGAGTCCCATATCCTCGATAATGATCTCCACAAAATGCCGTACCTTCACAGAACCGTCATAATCCCTGCCCAGGGCGGCAGAAACAATTTCCCGTGTTTTCGGATGGGTGGATATTTCATGGTTGGCGATCTTCATCCTGCTGTAGCAGGAGGCACAACTGACCACCATATCAAGACCCATATCCTTCACTTTTAAAAGATTGGCGGCGGCAAGTGATACGGACAGATCGTGATCAACCTGATGAGCCATGGTCGTACCGCAGCAGGACCAGCCCGCGGGTTCGATAAATTCGATCCCCAGGACGGGAGCAACGGCCAGGGTCGACAGATATAGGTCGCGGGCTGTTGATTCCGCCGAACATCCCGGGAAATACGCGTATTTCATTTTACTTTTTCCTTGCCTTCTCTAAATTATTGAATATCTGCTTAACCATCTTTTTATCGGCTCCCTGCGAGGGAAGGAGCGCGATTTTTCCTTTTTTCAGAATCATGGGGACTTTATCCATGTCTTTCATATAGGATGCAGTGCCCGCTTTATAAAGGGCCATGGCCCCCAGGTCATAGGTCCGACCGAAGGTCTTGATGGTTCCCAATAAAATCTTGTTCATCAGCGGCATGTTCCCGTCCGGTTTCGCGGCGCCCGTCTCTGCCGCCATGACCCGCAGGGCATCCATCACTCCCCCCATGTCTATTTCCATGGGGCAGCGGCTGAAGCAGGTGGCACATGACACACAGGTCCAGATGATTTCACTGTCAAGCAGCTCTTCCCCGGCTCCCAACTGCAACTTCTTGATTATTTCCGATGGGGAAGACGATGTATATCCCGACACGGGACAGCCATTGGTGCACTTTTTACATTGCAGGCAGGTATTGATATCAATTCCCGATATCTCCTTAACCCGATTGATGATTCCTCTCTTGACGGCTTCTTTTTTTATTCTTATCGGCATATTGCTTTCCAATTTTCAAGCATCATCGTCCAGATCTTCCTCGATTTTCCCCGCTACGAACGGCACAACCTTTCTATAGACCTGCCGGGGGCTTCGTTTCTTGCCGTTTACCTTCAACAGGTCTTCAATTCTAATATCAAAGAGGCGTTCATTCTCCTCAAGGTACGGGAGGATGAGTTCCCAGTCCTTTTTATTCAACGGTTGGATCATGCCGCCATTGAGTTGTTGGTCGATCAAGGTTTTGCCAGGGTCACGGACATAGATGGCCCCTCCCGAGGCCAGGGAAAATACATTGCTCCCCGGATATGGTTCGTCCATCAGGATGACACCGCCGTTGTCGTCGAATTTTACCCCGTTCAAGATGACAAAACCGCCGTCATTATGAGGATCGCCCGCCATGAAGGACTCGCCCAGGAAGTCAAGGCACGTGCCGTTGATGACGACCCTGGGTTTTCCGACGGAGTTGATCAGGGGTCTACCCGCCGCATTGCCCATCACATATATTTCCCCACCCTTGGCGCCATAGAGGAATGTCTGACCGACATCTCCGTAGATGACCAACTTCCCGCGCTTGATGATCTGTCCCAACTGATCCTGGGCGTTTCCGTGCACCGTAATCGTCATCCCGTCGATTCCGGAAGCCAGGTAGTCGCCCGAACTGCCATAAACATCGATGACGACATCGTCGGTCTCGGGTCCGAGCCCATTACCGATATACCTCTGGCCAACACATCCGAAGGTAATGAAACGCCGCCATCCTTTCATGTAAGCGTCCATCAGGAGCGAGGCATCGCTCTGGTCCCCTTCCGGAGGAAAGCCGAAAGCGTTGATTACCAGGGTCGTTTCATGCTGCTTCGGGGCGCGTAACGCACCGCGGGTAGCGAAGTCTATTAATCGGTAGCTGTTGCCGGGAACATCCTGATCATGATCAAGTCGTGGAGAACCCTGAAACAGCCTGGTGAGCTCGCTTCTCAGGATATGGAGGATATGGCTGCGTTTCTTTGTCCCGGTC
>JAPLJZ010000180.1 GCA_026388335.1 Deltaproteobacteria bacterium | reverse complement strand
GACGTCTTGAACCGCCCGCGGAGATGCCCATCTTTCCTGAGTGAGAATTTATGAATCCAGTGATATCCCACCAAAATCCTTCAGCATCTCCTGAAGAAACAGGAGGTGCTCTCCCGTGGGAATATCACCGTAGATAAAAATCCGGGCGTTGCTTGGCGAATAGTAAGCCAGATGAAATTCCTTAAACTGTTCATAGGTCAGCTTGGGAATATCAGCCGGGTTACCCCCGGAGTCGAAACGGTAGATGGTATCGGGAAAGAGGTTTTCCTGAATAGCCTTGTACATAAGGTTGTCGGGAGATGAATAGGCCCCCTTCATCTCGTTGTAGACGATCCCGGAGATGGTCAGATTTTCTTGCCCGTCGGCGTTGGCAGCCCATTCCAGGTGGTGTCCCTCCTGGAGGAATGTTTCTCTGAGGAGCCGGGGTCGAAAGACAAGATCCGTATAAACACGGGCCAGATTGTAGAAATCGACTTTGACCTGGCTGGCAACAGGGTAAATGGTTTTATCGGGATAGGTGAAGGCGTTAATAAAGGTCTGCAATGTTCCCCTCAAGAGCTCATTGAAGGCGTCTTTAACGGGATAGTTTTTCGAACCGGCGAGCACGGCATGTTCCAGGATGTGGGGAAGGCCGGTGGAATCTTTGGGCGGCGTCCGGAAGGCGATGGCGTAAAGATTTTCCCGGTCATCGCAATGCAGATGGAGGACCTTTGCCCCGGTGACGATATGTTCCAGTTCATAAGCTGTCACACGGATTTCGGGGATCTGCTCAATCCGCTTTACGGAAAAACCAAGCTGTGTTTCCCCGGCTCTCAACATTGCCTTCGGGCAACCATTTGCTGCTGACATATCTATTTTTCTCCTTGACGTATCATACCGTACCATAGCCGTACCGTGCCATAGCGGCGACTCATCAATTCTATACCGGAGATTGGATGTTTCGTCAAATTTTCAATGCCGTCGTTTTTATCTCGCCGCTCTTGACAGGGCGCTGTTTTACCGTATAGAAAAGGATTGTGAAGAATAAATACAACATGGTCGTTATCCTCGGTCCGACCGCATCGGGGAAGACACGTCTGGCCGTCCGTCTGGCAAAGGATCAAGGCGGTGAAATCATTTCCGCCGACTCCCGGCAGGTTTACCGGGGCATGGACCTCGGTACGGGCAAGGATCTGCTCGACTATACTTTAGAAGGCGTCGCCATTCCCTTCCATCTTGTCGATATTGTGGAGCCGCTGGAAGAGTTTCACCTCTTTGCCTATCAGCGCCTTTTTCACCGCTGTTTCAAAGATGTCACGGCACGAGGCGCTCTTCCGGTGCTTGTGGGCGGCAGCGGGATGTACCTGGAAGCCGTTATCCGTTCCTATGATCTGCAGGAGGTTCCTGAAAATAAGGACTTGCGCCGGGAACTGGACAACCTGGACATGGATGCCCTCGCCAGCCGGTTGCGGGCTATTCAACCCGATCTCCACAATAAAACGGATCTCCTGGATCGGGAACGCTTGCTACGGGCGATCGAAATTGCTGAAGTAACAAGGGTTAAGAGGGCGCAACCGGCAGACGGTATGCCTGACATCAATCCTTTGGCCTCCGGCCTCTGGCCTCACGCCTCCGACACCGGTCCTCCGGTCTCCGGCATCTGGCCCCTGGTCATAGGCGTGCGGTGGGAACGGGCGGTTCTGCGTCGGCGCATAACGGACAGACTCCATGCCCGCCTCCAGTCAGGAATGGTGGAGGAAGTCGCTGCCCTGCATCAAAGGGGTGTCAGTTGGGAAAGACTGTATCATTTCGGTTTGGAATACCGCTATATCAGCCAATATCTTCAGGGCCTGACGAGCTTTGACGACATGGCGAAAACCCTTAATACCCGCATCCATCAGTTTGCCAAGCGGCAGGATACCTGGTTCCGCAGGATGGAAAGACTGGGCGTCGTCATCCACTGGATTCCAGGAGATGATTACGCCGCCCTGCGGTCACTTATGGATCGCTTTCCAGGATGATGTTTTCCTCCAATCTTGACAAATATCTGCATCGCTATAGCGTTTATGAGGGTTATCCCCTTTACGGAGGCGAAATGGCCGATCTCGACCAGATCGTCGTCATTCCCGCTTTGGCAGAAAAAGAGGCCCTCTTTCACACTTTGGCCAGCCTGGCCCGTAACCGGGAAGACGAATTAAAGCATAGCCTGGTCCTCTGCGTTATCAATAATCGTCCCTCCCCATTTGCTACGACGGAAGATGTCCGAAATAACTTGGAAACAATGATGATCATGAAAGATATGATCAAGGGAGATCTGTCCGATAATCATCTTGCCGGCACGAATATCACCGCCCTTGCTCAGGAAATATTGGCAAGACCGCTGCGTCTCGCCTTTATCGACGCCTCCTCGTCAGGGCGTGAATTACCTCGCAAGGGCGGCGTCGGTCATGCAAGAAAGATTGGGATGGACAGGGCGCTAACCTTGTTAGATCCCCATTGTCACGGAAAGAAATGGATTTTCTGCCTGGATGCAGACACCCTCGTAGAACCAAACTATCTGTCTGCGCTTCGTAATCACTTTGAGCGTTTCTCCCCGCCGGGGGCGGTCGTCGCCTTCTCCCACCGTATACCCGAGGACCGGCTCCTTGCGGCCGGCATTTGCTGTTATGAAATCTTTCTCAGGTACTATGTCCTCGGACTTGGCTGGGCCGGTTCTCCCTATGCCTTTCACACCATCGGCTCCACGATGGCCTGCACGGCGGCGGCATACACCGCCGTCCGGGGGATGCCCTGCCGGCAGGCGGGAGAAGATTTCTATTTTCTGAATAAACTGGTAAAAATCGCTCCCTTGGGCGATATTCGCGGCACCACCGTTTATCCCTCCGCCCGGCCGTCAGGCCGGGTGCCTTTCGGGACGGGCCGGCGCATGCAGCGTTTCCTCGCCGGAGCCCATAATGAATACCTCGTCTATGATCCAGGGGTATTCGCGATCCTGAAGGCATGGCTGGAGGAATTTGCGCGGGAACCCGGCAGTTCCGGTAATAACCTGCTGGCAAGGGCGGCATCTATTTCACCCCAGCTTCATTCTTTTCTTGATCGCCACGAATTCGCTGCTGTATGGGAACGGATCAGAAGCGCCAACCGCCGCCATGAATATTTGACGAGACAATTCCATGGCTGGTTTGACGGTTTTAAAACCCTGAAACTGATTCATGAACTCTCAGCGGATGCCTTTCCGCCGATTCATATGTTCAAGGCTTTGAAGATCCTTTTCCAACAGATGAACGTTACCATAGCCGGCATCCTCGCTGACAACGAGTGTCGAACCCTTGATGAACAGATGCTTATCCTTGACTTTCTTCGTCGGGGAAGCTTTACCGACCTCTAAGAGCCGACGCGCTGGAGAACGATGCTGTGGTCTCCCGTGTCCATGTACATTTTGCTACCGTCGATGCGGTATCTGGAATTGATCACATAGTTCGGCTTATTGATGACCAGCGTCGATCCTACGATACGGTAACTCTCCGTATCCGTTTCCACCTTGCCATTTGTATGTGTCGTTGTCGTGGTAACCGTACCATCCTGGTTGAAGCGCGTAATCATTGACTGGTAATGTTTCTTGGGGCGCGGTGTGACGCTTACCACTTGCCACGTCGTGTTCGCAAGGGGCTGCACTTCCTCGTGGGTCGCCTTCTGGCGTTTGCTGGCGTCAGATTTGTCTGCTTCGTTGCCGATGATGTAGCCGAGCCCAAGACCAACTCCCGCACCGATGAGGGTTCCTGCCGTGTTGTGCCCGATGGCCTGCCCCACGAGCGCTCCCACGCCGGCACCGCCCACCGCCCCCATCTCGGACTTGTCCATAGTCGCACAGCCGGCGCCGAACAAGAGCGCCGTGCAAAGTACGCCCAAGACAACAATCTTTTTCCATCCGTAGATTTTCTTCATTCTCCACTCCTTTCATCCGGTTATTTGCTGATTAGAACTGTTTAGTTGCGTAGGCCGTCTTATCCCGATACCCTTACATGTCCGGCTCTCATATCGCTGTGTCCATATCATAATTATCGGGAAAATTACATCATTGATTGCGGGGCGATATCCATATTTTGTGTCAATGGAGATTTTCCCGTCTTTAATCTGTGAATTGGAAATAGAGTTGAAAATTGTCTGAGAATGTATGAAAAAAGGGGCAGGTGATACAATCCAACCCCTTGTTTTTATTATTTGGCGTCCCCACGGGGAGTCGAACCCCGGTTACAGGCGTGAAAGGCCCGTGTCCTAGGCCACTAGACGATGGGGACATCTTTGGTCCATTGTCAAGAATTGGGGTCTATATCCTTTAGCTTCAAGAAATGTCAAGAAGTAAATTGTATCTGCCGGTCAAGAATTTAGGCCGCATCCCGGTTTGTGATGACCGGATGGAGAGAAGAGAAGCGTTTATTCAAAGGTGACCGGTTCCCGCAGGATGGAATCCCGGGCCCGTTCTGCCCGTTCAGCGATGTCCGGATGGATATCCTTCAGGGACATGATCTGCCGCAGGTTGTCCGCCGTTCTCAAGACAAGCATGGCCATGTCCCCATCGGCGATGCCCGCCTGCGCGATTATCTCATCCCAATCTCCACCTTTGGCCCATTCGTACAGAACCCAGGAGGGCCAGAAATAGAGGGGGCGAGCCGGAAAACCGGCTTCTTCCAGGCGTTTGAGCAGGGGCCTCACGGTTGTCGAAACCCGCCGGCAAGCCTCGTTCAGTATCCTGAAGCGCCTCCTCGTATCCTTCAGGATGACCTCCTGATCCCCGTCATAGATAAAGGGGGCGACAACGGCCGCCATCAGTGCCGGGTCCTCAGGGAAGGAACGCTGTTTGATACATTCCCCGATCAGCAGGGGTTGATCGAGACGCAAGCGGGCCGCCCAAGTGCCGCTTTCCGTCAGGCGCTCCCACTCGTCCACAAAACCTTCGGCCTTCAGGAAATTAAGGTATCTGCGGAAGTCATTCCAGAGGCTGGCGCCAGTCTCGGCGGTGGTGCGCTTCCTATGGAGGGAGTGCTGATAAACCGCCAGGGAATGTTCAAAAATCTCGCGGATGCCCTCCGGCGTCTGGGAAAGCAGGAGATTGAGAACCATAGAAAAATCATTCCGGATCTGGCTTTGGATGTCTTCCGGCTCCCGGAAAAAAAGGTTACGGACGTGAACGGGATCCATAAAGCGTCCGGGAACGACGAGGAGAAAGCCGATCTTGTCGATGCCCCTTCTTCCCGCTCGCCCGGTCATCTGGTGAAACTCCGTTCCCGACAGGGGGCTGAATTCATGGCCGTTAAAAAGATCGGAATTGAACAGGACGATGGTGCGGGCCGGATAATTGACGCCGGCCGCGACGGTGGAGGTGGCAAAGATGGCGTCAAGATGGCCCTTTTTCATCATGTTTTCCACAATATTCTTCCAGGCGGGCAGTTGGCCTCCGTGGTGGGCCGCAACCCTTGTCCTCTCCAGGGAAGGAAGCTGCCGGTGTCCTTCCAGATAGGGATACCGGGCCAGGAGGTCTTCCAGGTCATAATGGAAACCATCATTTTGTCCATCATCGGGTCGGGCGGCATGACAGGTCTTCAACGCCCCGTCGCATTCGGCGCGTGATTTCAGAAAGAAAATGGCCGGCAGGAGCTGGAAGGTTCTCAAGACCTCGATGATGTCGCCAAAACGGGGAAAGGGCTCGTGACGCTTCCTCCCTTCCTTCTGCGTATCGAGATAGGAGGTAATCTTACCGAAGAGGCGGGTTTTCTCCAGATAAGGCATCAGTCGCCCCGAGGGGTGGAGAAAAAGGGGATACAGGGGAACCGGGCGTTTATCCTCGGCCACGACGAAACAGGGCTTTCCCCTAAGTTTGGAGAGCCAGTCGGCAATCTCATCGGCGTTGCCGATGGTCGCGGAAAGGAGGAGGAGATTGATCCGGACCGGCAGGTAGATCATGATTTCTTCCCATACCACCCCCCGGTCACGGTCGCCCAGGTAATGGGCCTCGTCGAGGATCACAAGCTGACAATTCAGGTCCTCGCCCCGGTGCATGGCGTCATAGAGCTGATTACGGAGAATCTCGGTGGTCCCCACGATGATAGGGGCGTCGGGGTTGTCTTTTGTGTCCCCTGTCAGAATGCCGACCCGGTCGGCGCCGAAGATTTGACTGAATTCCGCATACTTGGCGTTGCTCAGGGCCTTGAGAGGCGAGGTGTACCAGCATCGTCCGCCCGCCGCCGCGACCATCCTGATGGCCTCTTCGGCAATCCATGTCTTGCCCGACCCGGTGGGGGCCGTAACAATACAGTCCCCATCCCGGATGGCCTCAAGGGCTCGAAGTTGAAAGGCATCGGCCTTGAAGGGAATGGTTTCGGGCCTGCCGATGCGGGCGAAGGTACCTTTCAGTACCGGCTCGGCCTCCGGAACCATGCGGTTATGGTGGGGTCTGAATGGTTTAGGTTTCTTGTGACCGCGGACTGTTTTTTCTCTGGCTAAATGTTGGGGCATGGGTCTTCCTATCACAGGTTTCCCTGATCCGTAAAGAACTTCGCATCACAGGGTGGATACTTTTCGTGAACGTGTCATCATTAACAGGCCGAATCCTCAGGGATAATGAATCGGAGGGATTGCTTAACAGTTGACACTTGATCGGATTCGTCCTAAGTATCGCCGACTTTACAGGATAATGGAGAATGGTGATAACGCTATATGGACTGTTCCGCAGGTGGGATAGTGACGGGAAATATCTGGAGGCGGGATGAAAAGTAAATCCGCCTCCGACATATTCTGGGGATGGTATATAGTCGGGGCCGCTTTTTTCGTCCTTGCCATCAATTACGGGTCCAGGTACTGTTTCGGCGTCTTTGTGAAGCCCCTGGCCACGGATTACGGATGGTCCCGTTCAGTCATATCTCTGGGGGCCTCCCTCAACATGTTCGTCTATTCTGCCTGCGCCGTCGTAATCGGGAGGATGGTGGACCGGATTGCACCCCGTTGGATTGTGACCGGGGGGGCCGTGATTGCCGCCGTGAGCTTCATACTCACGGCATTTGTCCGGGAACCATGGCAGTTTTATCTGGTCTATGGCCTGTTGTTAGGGATCGGGTCGTCCGGGCTGGGGGTGGTGGCGATCAATTCCTCGGTGGCGAAATGGTTTATCAGGAAGCGGGGGATGGCCCTGGGAATTTCCACGATGGGGGTAAGCTTCGGCACCGTTGCCCTGACCCCCCTGGCGGGCGTCATTGTAAAGGATTTCAATTGGCAGGCCGGGTTTCTGGTGCTGGGGATCATCACCCTTGTTGTCGGTGTCAGTCTCTCCCAGCTCTTTTTTCGCAAAATCCGTCCCGAGGATCACGGCATGTTGCCTGACGGCGAAACCCGTCCGGAGCTGGTCGTCAAGATCGATGCGATGCAGGAACCAATACGGATGCGGTTCGGTGACATGTGCGGTGATAAGAGGTTCCAGGTTCTGGCCCTGTCCTTCGGCCTGGCGGTGATGGTGCTCATGACCGTATTTGTTCATCAGGTGGCCTTTGCCATCGATCAGGGTATTGACAGAGTCTTGGCCGCCTCCTCCCTGGCTGCCGTCGGTCTGGCCGGATTTACCGGTCAGTTTTTCTTCGGTTGGCTCAGTGACCGTATTCGCGATCCCAAGTACGCGTCTTTTCTGGGGATGGTGTTCATGCTGGCCGGACTTGTCGTGCTGCTTCAGGTTACCTCCGCCCGTGGCCTTTTCTTCTATGCGGTAATTTTCGGGTTTGGTTACGGATCACTGGCCCCCTTGATGCCCATCCTGTTAGCGGACCGTTTCGGTCGTCACGTCCTGGGGTCCGTTTACGGGTTTGTCACCCTTTTTCTCGGTATCGGCGGGAGTATCGGTCCTTACCTGGCCGGCATCATGTACGATCGGTTCGGCGCCTATACCTATGTCTGGCAAGCTGATATCGTGATCATGATCTTTGTGTCCGCTTATATTCTAACCCTGAAACCTAAGGAATCCGGACCTTGAAGATCAACGCTTCGCAAGATTAGTTGCCGGGTATCCTCAGCATCCTGGGAGGCGTGGGGCTTTTAAGCACCGTCGAGATTGCCGGCAAGATTATCAGTCCCCGCGGGGCGATCTGTCAGGTTTTTTGATACCACAGCTGCCAGATGGGCCAGCAGGGATGTATCCATCTCGGCATGGTAGCGGGTCGGAGCGGTGTCTCCAAAGTTAAGACTGCCAATAAAGACTCCGTTCATGGTGATGGGGGTCATAGCAATTGATTTGATAAAATATTTGTTGCTCTGGGGGAGGAGCCTGTAGAAGGGCTTGAGATCGCCGTTTGCGAGAACAGGATTCGCGCCCTTGACTGCCAGTTCGGAAAAGGCTGCGGCGTCGATCTGGTTCAGGCGCTCCCTGAGAAAGGGCGATTTAATAAGTTTCTCTTTCCAGCCCGTCGTTTCCGGATGATCAACCATGGAAAACCAGGCAAAGGGAATGGTAAATGCCTCCTGAAGCTGTTGCAGGACATACGCGATGAGTTCACCGACATCGGCCGCCGCAGACAGGGAATTCTCAATCCGGGAAAAGGTTTCCTGGATTGCCTCGTTTACCCGCTTCGTTTCTCCGGAATTGTTCATAGCCATGCTCCCGTATAAAAATTTAAATTCCGCCAGAACCACTGTATGGTCCGATGGTTTTTCGGTCATTCGGGGGGCCATGTCGATCCAACACCGGGTGGACTTTTCCGCCAGGGGCGCTGTTGTCAGGATGTGATCGACCCGCCAGCCTAACTTTTTTTCCACTGATTTCGGCGTCCGGTAATCAAAAAAAGTATATTGTTGCGCCTCCCCGGGATGGTGTTTCCGGAAGACATCGACGAGGCCCCAAGCCTTGACATGGTCAAAGGCCTCCCATACCTCGGGGGTGAAACAGACGTGGCCCAGCAGTCGCTTGGGATTGTGGACATCGATGGAATCGGGTGCGACATTGAGATCTCCACACCAGATGACATTTTCTTCAGGGGAAAAGGACCGTTCAAAGTAACGCCGCAACCGCTGAAACCATTCCAGCTTGTAGGCGAATTGAGGAGTTTCCCGCTCCCGGCCTTGGGGGACGTAGGTATTGACCACCGTGAAGTGGGGGAAGGATACCCGCAGCAGCCGGTCCTCATCCGCCGTTGCCCCGTCCGCAAGACCGCAGAAAACCGCATCCGGCTTTTCCAGGGAGGCCACGGCGACGCCGTTGTACTGACGTTCTCCCCGGAAGGCGATATGATAGCCCGCATCGGTAAATTCAGCCTGGGGGAATTTGCTGTCCGTCACCTTGGTTTCCTGAAGACAGATCACATCTGGCCGGTTTTCCAGTAGCCAGGGCATCAGGATGTGGAGGCGGGAACGAATGGAATTTACGTTGTAGGTGGCAATGCGGAAGACGGCCATGAAGTTACCTTTCGTTATTGCTCATTGAGTTGGCTTTTCCCAATATCATGACCTGTCGTCAGTATCAAGGCCATTTCATGTAAAAATAGCTTGCCGATGAGAATGCCGTAGCATATTTTCCCTTCTTGACATTGATATGCATGACGCTTATTGTCCGATCATGACTTGATCTTGAAGGGGCGGATTCATGCACATTCTATTCATTGAGGACCGAGGCGCCATATGAATTTTCTTGACCTGCGGACGGTTTTCTTTACCAACGTGATCACTTTTACCATCTGCACGGTGGTGGTCGCATTGCTGTGGCATCAGAGCCGCAACCGCTTTGCCGGCATGAGCTTGCTCGTAATTGACTTCGCCATGCAGGCGGCGGCTACATTTTTGATTGCCATGCGCGGCTTCATCACGGACTGGATGTCTATCGGTCTTGCCAACATCCTGGTATTTGCCGGATCCATCTTGGGCTACATGGGGTTGGAACGCTTTGTCGGTAAAATAAGCTCGCAAATCCATAATTATATCTTCCTGGCGTTTTATGGTTTTGTGCTCAGCTATTTCGCTCTCAATCAAACGGACCTGGCCGTACGCAATCTCGCCGTTTCGCTGGGCTTACTGATCATCTGGTTTCAGTGCATGTGGCTCATGTTGTATCGGGTTGAGCCCGGCATGCGCCCGTTGACCTTTGGTGTGGGCTTAGTTTTTGGCGGCTTAAGTCTGGTCAATGTTGTTCGGATCGCCGAGTTTTTTACGAGTCCCCACCCGGTAAACGATTATTTCCAGTCGGGGGCGTTTCAAACGCTGGTCATAATCGTTTATCAGATGCTGATGATTCTGCTGACGTACAGCCTGGCGCTGATGGTGAATAAGCGCCTGTTTGTGGAGCTCAAGACCCATGAAGAGAAATTCGCCAAGGCCTTTCATTCATCTCCCTACGCCATCGTCCTCACCCGACTGCAAAATGGAAGGATTATGGAAGTCAATGAAGGCTTTGTGAACATCACTGGGTACCGATATGATGAGGTGGTAGGAAAAACAACCTTTGATCTGCATATCTGGGCCAGTGATGAAGAGCGGGCGGCCATCGTTGACGAATTGTTGAGGAACGGCAAGGTGCAGGGGAAGGAGTTGCACCTCAAGAAAAAGACCGGGGAGATTATCACGGGGATTTTCTCGGCGGAGGTCATTACGATCAACAACGAAAAATGCATTTTGACCAGTGTCAGCGACATCAGCGAGCGCAAGCGGATGGAAGAGGAAATCCGGGAGATGTCCCTGCGCGACTCATTGACGGATCTTTACAACCGGCGCGGGTTCTTTACTATTGCCGAACAGGAGATCAAAAAGGCAAACAGGGCAAGAAAAAAGATGCATCTCACTTTTATCGATTGCGACGGCCTCAAATGGATAAACGACAACCTCGGTCATGAGGAGGGAGACCGGGCCCTTAAGGTTACTGCGGACATCCTGCGGCGTACATTCCGTGAATCGGACCTCATTGCCCGCGTGGGCGGGGATGAATTTGCCGTGCTCTCCATTTATACTACGGATATTGATCAGGAGGTCTTTTTAAGGCGCCTTCAACAACATATAGATGAATACAATGAAAGCGGATCCCGACGATACAAACTCGGCATGAGCTGGGGCACGTCCGTTTACGATCCTGAGTCTCCCATAGCCTTCGACGAACTCATGGCCGCAGCCGATAAGTTGATGTACGCAAATAAAAAGGGCAAAGCACATGCAAGAGCCTGATCATTAATATTTGTCATTATTTGCCGATTATCTTGACCAGTACCCGTTTGGGCCTGCGGCCGTCGAACTCCCCGTAGAAGATCTGCTCCCAGGGGCCGAAATCGAGGTCTCCCGCCGTCACGGCGACGACGACCTCCCGCCCCATGACCTGGCGCTTCAGGTGGGCGTCGCCGTTGTCCTCCCCCGTCCGGTT
>JAPLJZ010000226.1 GCA_026388335.1 Deltaproteobacteria bacterium | reverse complement strand
GCATGGCAGACCATATCTTTGTTGAACATGAGCAATGAGGTCAGGGGACTTTTGGCTTACATACCTGTCAAGCGCCCATGTGGCATAAATCAACCCTCCCAGGACCAGAAGCCCGGCAAGCAAGAGGGGTGGTTTTATGAAGCGCCGGACGTGACTCCATGACGCTCTTAAGATGCCGGCCATGAAAAGCTACCTTCAAAAAGTCATGTGATGGAATAGCCTTATCCCATTCCGCTGAAGACGGTCAATGGAAATCCCAATAATCGTTTCGTAATACGGAATGCTGCCGTGTTATCAACTAATATTTTATGCCACCATGACCGTACGGGAGGTCATAACTTACAGCAAAAATTAGCTGCCTTGGGCGAATATGTTTTCCCAGAGCAACACGGGATATGTCATTGATAAAATTACATAAGTCTCTATAGCAGCCATGAACAAGGATGTCGATTTTAGCTAAATAATATCGAATAGTTAGTTGTGATTAGATTCTAATCTTTTTCAGATCGGCTCCCTTTTACACCTTAATTGTCAGAAAAGCTTCTTTAATTTTCTGATGATTAAGGTCCTATTTGTGACAGGTTAGTATAATGCCAATACCTTCCATTTGGAATCGCTCTGCATGTCGCGCTGAACTTTATGTTCCTATCTTGACTATACCGAAAGATCATCCATTGGTTTATTGAAGTCTATATTTGCGGCAGATGCGTTTGTGTAGCAGATTTCTTTTGGTACTGAGTAAAAAGGTGGTGTCATATAATCATTGCATTTAATCTGGTTTTATGCGATCATCTCTTCCAAAATCTAACTTTCGATTCAAGGAGGACTGATTATGGAAGATGTTCGCCACTATTATTGTCCCAATGAGCAGTGTGCCGATCACGGTATTCGAGGGAAAGGCAACTTGAATGTTGGATTCATTTACGGCAAGAATAATCGGAGAATGTTGTATTGTTGCACTTGTAAGAGTCGGTTTTCTGAGACGAAATGTACCCCGTTCTTTCAAACTAAATATGGACCTGAAACCATCGTGGCGATTCTTCGCTGTACATCGGAAGGAACCGGGGTTCGTGCTACCGCTCGGATATTGGGACTTTCCAAAGATGCGGTAAATCATGTGATCCTCAAAGCTGGAGAGTATTGTGCTAAAGTCATGGAGAAGCTTTTAGTGGATTTACAACTGACGGAAGCGCAGATGGATGAGTTATGGTCCTTCGTGGAAAAAAAAGTTGTGAAACCGGCGAAGGAGGCCAAGTCTGGGTATGGACCGCCGTTGACGCAAAAACCAGACTGTTGATGACATTTTTTGTGGGCGATAGAAAAGAGGAAAGCTGTAAGCAATTTGTTAGTCAAGTGGCACACGTTATTGGTGAAAAAAGCAAGCCACTTTTTGCATCGGATGAATTGCCTACCTATGCGTCGGCACTGGAGAAGGAATTTGGTAAAGTGATTGTACCAGAGCATACGGGTAAACAGGGGCGACCTCGGCTGCCTTACAGCGTGCCGGCAGATGATCTCGATTATGTCACTGTCCACAAAACTCGGGAAGGCGGGCGTGTTGTAAAAGTGGAAAAACGTATTGTATTCGGAAATGTGCAAAGGATCGATGAACGGATGATGAACTCCCCCAGCTCGAAAATCAACACTTCTTTTGTTGAGCGACATAATGGTATTCTTCGGCAAATGGATTCGCATCTGAAACGCAAAGCCCTCACTTTTGCCAAGTCCTTTCGGTGGCTCAAGGCAAAGCTGGGATTTGTGGCAGCTTTCTATAATTTCGTGCGTCCTCATGGCACCCTATGCAAAATTAGCAATCATTCTGACCTATTACATACACCTGCCATGGCAGTTGGTTTAAGTAACCACGCATGGACCCTTGAAGAGCTCATGACGGTCCGTGTAACGCAATGATTATATGACATCACCCAAAAACGGGAAGAAATAATTAATATTTCCAAGTTGATTGCGTCGGAATTACGATTTGCAGACTATTATCTGGATTTTAAACATGAGGTTACAAAAGAGATCACAATCGGTGATTCGCTTCCCGATATCAGGGGTATTTATTCATATTTATCCATTGCTTTGTGGATGCTGTTCCGCCATGCAATGAAACGAATGGAGGCGGAGCAGGACAAAAGATTTTTTCTATCTGCGACATGTGATCGAAATCATGTAATTGTTTCTTGCCGCTTTGGTGGAGTCATTTATTCAGATCAGGAGATAAGCCTTATTGCAGAAGTTGCTGAGAAAGAGGGCCAGGGCAAGATAGAGTCGCAAGTAAATGAAGACATCCTCCTGAGCGTCGCTCTCATGAAGGAGATGGGGATGCTGATTGAAGCCGCCCGGCATGAAGGATGTAACGAAATTATCATCAGGATGGCTTATTAAGAAATGAAGATGCATTGCCGCCGCAGAGGCAGTTAGGTCGTTATTGTCAGCAAGAAACGCCGGGCTCGGTTTTTAAGAGGAGAGTAACAAGGTGGTCAGGCCTATTGACATGAATCAGGGTATCACGCAGGCCCACGCGACCGAGAAGATTCAGAAGGTCCAGCAGCAGCACCCGGACATGCAGCAGAGATACTTTTCTCTTCAACTTCAAGAGGAAAATAGGCGTCAAAGAGAAAAAATATCCGATGCCGAAGAAGCAAAAAAAAAGATTATCGATGCTCAGAAAGAAAAAAACCGGGAACGAGATGAAAAAGGATCAGAAAATAACCAGAAACACGTTGAAGATGACCATGATGATAGCAGCCTGATGCTGGAGCAGGACGCTCATCATATTGATATCAAGGCTTGACATGACAATAACGACAGATATGCTCATTCAAATGCAGATTGCCGCCGATGTAGTGTTGTTGATCGCACTCCTTTTTTTCTTCAGATTCGTCAGTTTATCCATGAAAAAAAAAGAGCGGGGACTCTCAGAACAATCTCTCATGGAATTTAAGCAATTATTGGCAGATTCGAAACTCCTATCGGAGGAATTTGTCGATGCCATAGATGCAGGTCACAGATCATTAAAGGGCATTCTCCATGCAATTGATGAAAAGGAAAAGCATCTGAGCAGTCTCATCGAAAAATCAGAGTCATTGACATCGACTGATAACCCAAGGAATGATATTTTCAAGGAGCAAGGCTATCAAAAAGTTCTCGATATGGCCGCAGAAGGTATCTCTGACCAGAAAATAGCTGATTTACTGGATCTTACCGAAGGAGAAATCAAACTCATCCTTAATCTTCACTCTCACCAAAGAAAAAACATTGAATGACCACGATCCTGACGGCGACAACAAAGATAGCGGGTGTAACGGAGATAAACCGTCCCTCCGCAGGAACGAGTCTTGGTGCGCCTGCCTTGTCTGTGGGAGATACCGCCGAAGCAACGGTGATGAAGGCGTTGCCTGGTAACCAGTATCTGCTGAATATCAAGAATTCTTCAATGTTGGCCGATTCTGAGGTGCCCTTGACGGCGGGTGAAAAGATCACGGTACAAGTCGAAAAATTGACGCCCGGCATTCTTCTTCGTGTGACCTCTTCGACCCAGGGCGAAGCTGCTGTAATCAATAAATACCTGCTGCTGCACAGATCCAATCCGGCGGCCTTGGGCGAAATATTTTCAAAAATAGGCGAATTATTAGCAAAATCCAAGTCCTTACCCCCATCGTTGACAATAATAAGTGCAAATTTAGAGAAGATATCGCAACTCTCGGGAAAAATTCTTATCTCGGGAATAAACCAGCCATACGTCAATAACTTGACAGATTATGCTAAAAGCCTTGGCCTTAATATGGAACATGAGTTGATAAAGTATCTTGTTCAGGGATCAAAGATTTCCAAAAGCGACGACCAAACTTCCGTCAAAAGATTGTGCATGGATATATTAAACAATCTCAACACCTTCATGGGTGATGTTTCGAACATCGACGATGCCCTCCTTAACCAATTAAAGCAGCTTCGGTCCTTTGCCGAAGAATCCATATCCGCCCTTGAGACGCGTCAGATCCTCAATGTTTTATCCCGAGAAAGTGACGGACCATATATTTTGCAGCTCCCTTTTGCCTTTCCGGAAGGTGTACGCATGCAGGATATCTACATTGAGCGGGAAAATGAACAAGGAAAGGACGATGAAGGAAAGGCCGCGTCGTTTCGCATGACAATTTTTTTAGATCTTGATCAAATGGGTGAGATTACGCTTGATGCGAGGTTTCAGGGTAAAAAGATAGATTGTGTCTTTCACTGTCAAAATGAGGATATATCCCATTTTGTCGGTAGTTATCTCGACGAACTGAAGGAGAAACTCGAAGGGGCAGGTTACGATGTAGGTGGGTTGCAATGTCTGGTTGAAGAAAATGTTCATATTATGAGGCAGGAATATTTATCTCGTCAACCATTCAATAACCGTTTAGCCCTCAATCTATTTGCATGACTGAGCAACGGATGAAAAAGCCGGGAAAACAATTTCTTGCCGCCGCCCTTCAGTACGAACAAGACAAGGACAAAGCTCCGAGAATTACGGCGAAAGGGAAAGGGCTCATTGCCGAAAAAATTATCGAACTTGCCCGTGAAAACGACATACCCATTCAGCAAGACCCGGGTCTGGTACAAATTCTCTGCAAACTCGATATTGACGAGGAAATTCCCGTAGAGCTTTACCGGGCCATCGCCGAACTGCTCGCCTTTGTCTATTCGATAAACGAACGTCGCAGGGATTCATGATCCGAGCAATCATTTCCATCATAGGAATATTTTTCCTAAGTGGACATTTGAGAATTATTGCGAGTTTGTTCAAAGAACAGCGTGAAGATGTCCATCTGTACAGGTGGCATGTTCATTGCAAATAACTCATATAAACGAAAGGGATTCCATGGCAGGCGATATCCAGGACATTGCAAGTGCGGCCGAGCGGCTGGTGGCAAAATTCGAAAATGTCACCAATAATCTCGCCAATGCATCCACAATCGGCTTCAAGGAAGAGTATCTCCGCTCCATTGCGCAGAATGACCTCATGAATCAACAAGAAAATCAGGTGTCCGGTGACAATCGTAGCATAAACATGACTCAGGGAATGATTCAGCAGACCGGGAATGCACTTGATGTCGCTCTCGATGGGGACGGGTTTTTTGCCATACAGAGCAAAGATGGAGAATTATATACCAGGAAAGGTAATTTCCACCTTAATCAAACCGGGGAAATTGTCACATCTGCCGGTGAACCGGTTTTAGGCGATAGAGGTCCTATTGTGGCAAGCGGGAAGAACATCCAGATCGATCAGCAGGGTTTGATAACTGTCGATGGCGGACAGATTGGAAAGCTGAAAATCGTCACGTTTGACCAGCCAAAAATGCTTGAAAGGGCCGGGAATGGAGTTTTTAGCGCTCCAGCCGCGGCAGGTGTGAAGGTTAAAGATGATCCCCAGCTTATATCAAACTCGGTCGAACTATCAAATGTCAATGCAGTGCAGCAGATGGTTACGATGATTGAAATTCAGCGAAGTTTGGAAACATACCAAAAGCTTATTCAAACAATTACAGAGCAAGACAAAATCTCGACAACTCGTGTCGGCAGACTCATGTAAAGGAGGTCAAAATGATCCGCTCGTTATGGACGGCAGCAACAGGAATGAACGCACAATCTATGGAGCAGGATGTTATTGCCAATAACTTGGCGAACGTCAACACTACGGGCTTTAAAAGATCTCGTGTGGATTTCCAGGATCTTATGTATCAAATCGCCTCTAAATCCGGAACAGAAACCACGGCCGGGGTAAGATTACCTACAGGCATTGAGGTTGGGATGGGCGTCAAGGTCGTATCTATACAAAAAATGTTTAATCAGGGAGATTTCCAGCAGACAGGCAACCAATTTGACTGGGCAATTGAAGGAGAAGGTTTCTTTCAACTGGATAACAATGGGCAGACCGTTTATTCGCGGGCAGGTAATTGGAAGATCGACAAGAATGGTACGCTCGTGAATTCCGATGGCCTGAAACTGCTTCCCAACATAACAATACCCCCGGCGGCAGTAAATTTTACAATCGACAAGAGCGGCACCTGGTCGGCGACGGACAAATCGGGGACAGTGATTTCTTCAGGCTCACTGCAAATTGCCAGGTTTATCAATCCCGGCGGTTTGACAAGCTTAGGCAGAAATACATTCGAAAAATCGGAAAGCTCAGGTGACCCGAATCTTGGTGTTCCCGGAGTGGAAGGCAACGGCACGATTGCTCAGTACACCCTTGAAATGTCCAATGTCAGCGTCATCGAAGAAATGATAAAGATGATCGCTGGCCAACGGGCCTACGAAATCGATTCGAAAGCTGTGCAAACGGCAGATACGATGTTGTCACTCGTTGCTAATTTGAAGAGGTAACGTCATGAATAGATTCCCTCATGTGAAGCTTCTTTTTTTGCTTGTGTCCGTGTCGATCCTGATAGGCAATAATGTTTATGCAGGGATTCCAAAGGAAGTGAGGTTCACGCAGGGACACATACACAATCTCGTTCAAGACTATATCGAAGAAAATATGCCATGGTCGAAAGACGCCGTTCGTTTCGAGTTTGCTTCACAGGGAGACGATGTCGTGTTGCGGGGCGAAAAAATATCCCACAGGATTGTAGAATTACACAATCAGGGCTACATAGGTGATGCCCGATTTTCAGTCAAATACTATGATTATAATACCTTCATCAGGGAGTCGATTGTCAGGGTTAAAATGGAAGTACAGAGAGATATCGTTGTTGCCAGTCGCAGGCTTGCTCGCGATGTCCAGATTGGGGATGAGGATGTCCATGTCGTTAAAAAATGGGTCAACCGTATGGCCCCTAACATCGTCAGTGATCCCAAGGAAGCGATCGGGAAGAGGCTTACGGTCGGCGCCGCTGCAAACGAAGAAATTCAAGCGGGCTATCTGAAAAGTCCCATTTTAATAAAAAGAGGCGCCCCCGTGCGGATCGTTTATGAAAATGGTTCGTTATCCGTCAGCGCTTTGGGCTATTCCGAAGAGGATGGTGTTTCGGGTGGATTGGTTAGAATTAGAAATGCCGCGTCAAAAAAGACATTACACGCCCGGGTAATTGATGATTCTATGGTTGCCATCGAATTTTAGGTGATCGTCATGAAGAAAAAAATAATGTTGGCCGCTATCCTGCTACTTTTTACTGGTTGTGTGGAATCTGATTACGCCGTTAAAAAAGAACCACTAATAACCCAACTTCCTCAGACGATACAGGTACCCTCTGCCCCCGGTTCTCTCTGGCCGGGGGAAAGCAACAGAAATATGCTTTTTGCGGACAATAAGGCACGATATTTAAATGATATCGTCACGATCGTAATTTCCGAAGCCTCGACTGGGTCCAATGATGCGAGTACCAACACAAGTAGAGCCACGCAAACCAACGCCGGTATATCTGCCCTTTTTGGAATTGATACCTCAATAATTAACAAAAATCCCAACATGGGGACATCAATATCGGTGGGCGGCGGATCCGCTAACAACATGAAAGGTGCAGGCGATACATCACGGAGTTCGAAGATGACTGCACAAATTGCGGGAAGGGTAATTAAGGTATTTGAAAACGGCAATATGGTCATAGAGGGACGGCGGCAGGTGACAGTGAACGCCGAAGATCAGTATATCGTCATTACCGGAATCATCCGACCTGAAGATGTAACGCCGGAAAACTTTGTCCACTCCAGGAATATCTCTGATGCCCGGATCGTGTTAACCGGCATGGGTGTGGTTAACGACAAATCCCATCCCGGTTGGGGAACGAGGATACTGGACTGGGTTTGGCCGTTTTAACGCGATCATGAAAAAATCGATAATAAACCCATTTTCCTCCCTCCCCTTGGGGGAAGGGAGTGAGGAGGGGGGGCATAAAATGATGAAAAAAATTGCTTTAATCATGATTTGTTTGCTTCTGGTTGCCGAGCCTCTCTGGGCCGCTCGCATAAAGGATATTGCTGCTATTGGCGGCGTAAGAACAAACCAGCTTGTCGGGTACGGTCTCGTGGTCGGCCTTATGGGTACCGGAGATGACGTAAAGAATGGTTTTACAAGAGAAACCATAGCAAATATGCTCAGTCGTCAGGGGCTTTCCATTCGGTCAAGGGATCCGGCTATTCTCCTGGATCGGGATCTGAAGGCGAAGAATGTCGCTTCCGTTATGGTAACAGCCACATTGCCGGCTTTTGCCAAGAATGGGACAAGGATTGACGCCCTTGTGTCTTCCATGGGTGACGCCACGAGTATGCAGGGGGGGACGCTGATCATGACGCCCCTGCGGGCGCCGAATGGGGATATCTATGCCGTTGCCCAGGGCGGCTTGGTCATTGGTGGTTTCAGCGCCGGCGGCGCCAATGCGTCTGCTATGAAAAATCAAACAAATGTCGGCGTCATACCGAACGGTGCCCTTGTGGAAAAGGAGATCCCCTTCAGTCTCGAAAATACAAAAACTCTGACGATCAATCTTTTTTATCCAGACTTCACCACCTCAAAGCAAATGGCCCAGCGGCTAAATACCATGATGAATATTCAACTGGAAGCCCAGGCAAAAGATTCCGGAACCGTGGCCATCAAACTTAAGGATGCCTATAAGAACAATGTTATGGACATTATTTCGGAACTCGAAAATCTCGATGTAAGTATCTCCACACCCGCCGTCGTTGTCATTAATGAAAAGACAGGAACCGTCGTCATGGGTGAGATGGTGAGGATTTCTACGGTAGCGGTTGCCCACGGGAATCTCACCATACAGATCAAGGAAACCCAGATTATTTCCCAACCATTGCCGTTTTCTCCACAAGCACCGCTGGGTTCGAAGCCTATGGTCAACAGGAAGGATGGAACAATCGTAGCCCCCGGGGGCCAGACTGTTGTCGCTAAGGACACCAAACTATCCGTGACGGAAGAAAAGAAGCAACTGATGGTTGTTCCGAGAGGTGTCTCTATTCAGGAAGTTGTGCAGGCCTTAAACGCGATCGGTGTAACGCCGCGAGACCTCATTTCGATTCTGCAGGCTATCAAGACGGCCGGTGCACTTCAGGCCGATCTGCGGGTAATGTAGGAGGAGACGCCGGTGGACAATGTAGCGATTGTTAAAGATTCAAAGGTTGCCGGAGATGTTCAGACCAAACCTTTAACGCAAAAGCAGATCGAGCAAAACAAGAAACTCAAAAAAGCGTGCGCTGATTTCGAGGCAATACTCACTTATAATCTTTTCAAAACCATGAGACAGACGATACCAGCCGGATTATCCATCAACCAGTTCGCTGGAAAAGACACTTTTAATATGCTCATGGACCAGAAGGTTGCAGAGGAGCTGTCCAAGAAGAACGGCGGATTGGGGATTCAAAAAATATTGTATAACCAGCTTGTCATAAAGACCAATAATAACAATGGTCAATAAATATTGATTAAAGTATTTTCCCATCGATACCGATAGTGATTGTAAAAGAGACATTGTGGGAGGCGGAATATGAAAATTACAGATACGGGAAATACGCCGATCAGCATCATCCAGCAGTACCAGAAAAATGAAGACCCGAAGGCTGCTGTGTATAAACAGGCGCCCCAACCTGAGGCGAATCCTGAGGAGAAAGTCAGTATTTCCAAGGAGTCCAGAGATGCTGGGATGATGAGGGGAATTATCAATAATCTTCCTGATATCAGAGAAGACAAGGTCCAGGAGCTGAAAGCTCAGATTGAAAATGGGACCTATGAAGTGAACTCTGAAGACATTGCCAAGAAGATCGTTACCGAATCGCTCATCGACATCTTTGCGTAGCCCAAAAGGGTCGTCCGGGTGGGAAATATTTTCCGCCCGGTTGCACTGAAAAGAACCTCTCACACCTTAAGACAATCCAAATTCTGCCCACGCATCCTGTGAAGACATTTATATAGAAGTAAATATAATGACTTGTGTGATGCATGGGCATGATTCATCAGTGGCATAACCTTTGCAAAATCAAGTTACAAAGAATCTTTTCCAACTACCTCTTCTTGAAAGGATAGACATGAGTAAAACAGAACTCCTCACTTCTCTTTTGTGCATCATGGATGATGAAAGCAGCAATTATGAACTTCTCCTGGTAATCTTGGACGTTGAAAAAGAGGTGCTAATCCGGTCTAATCTGCAGGAACTGATCGCAAGCAATACCCGCAAGGAACTGATCGTTAGAAAGAGTCTGGTGCTCGAAAGATCGAGAAGAGATGTTTTAAGAGAAATTGGCGCCGCATTAAACATTCAGGACTCAAGAATCACAATGAGTCTGCTGATCAAGAGGGTGGAAGGGGCTCAAAAAGAGAAATTGGAAGAATTATGGCACCGCCTTTCAAATATAATCCAGGATGTACTCAAAAAAAACAAGTCAAATCAGTTCCTGGCGGCCGCATCGGCGGGGTATGTGAATAGCTGGGCGCAGTTGCTGCAAAATCTGATGCATCCGGCGGCGGCTTACGGGAGTTCGGGAAAATTTGCGAATAACGTCAGCTATGGACGGATACTAAACAGCATAGGATAGAATCATGTCGCTAAGTGGTCTGTTACAAGTTTCAAGAAATGCCCTTGCCTCCTATCAGATGGCGATCGATGTGACGGGCGGGAATATCGCCAATGTCAGCACCCCCGGTTACAGTCGTCAGCGTCCTGTTATCAGGGCAACAGGTGACGTACAGGGTGGAGCGACAAATACCCAGATGAGCGTCGAGGTTACGAAAGTTGAAAGATTCTTTGATAGTTACCTTGAAGTTCAGATCGTGGATCAGCAACAGAAAGCAGGCTATAGCGAAACGGAAAGCAGTTCACTGGGAAGGATAGAAACAATCTTTAATGAGACTAAAGGCGCGGGACTGAATGATGTTATGGGACGTTTTTGGGGGGCATGGGATGACCTGGCGAACAATCCCGGTGGTCAGGTGGAGAGGGACGCCCTTGTTTCCGTATCGGAAGAACTTGCCACCAGATTCAACACGATGGCCACGGATCTGGGGGATATTCAACAAGATGCAAACCTGACTATTAAAGACACCATTTCGGAAATCAACAAATTGACAAGCAACATTGCCGACTTGAATAAGGCAATTACTGAAAGAGGCAACATTAGCGGAGAATCTAACCGCTTATTGGACGAGCGTTCGGAAAGTTTAAAATCTTTAAGTAACCTCATCGATTTGAATTATGTAGTTGACTCCAATGGATCTCTGAATGTTTTCTTACCAAATGGTAAACAGATAGTTGTGGGCAATCTTGCCTCGGAACTGGATTTCAGAGACGAACACGTTGTCTTTAAGCAATTACCCACCGAGAGTATGGATCAGATCCTGTCGCAAGGAGATAAGGGAAAGCTTGCCGCCCTGCTCAATGTGCGGGATGATTCTATTCCCGGTTATCAAGATAAACTCGATGATCTTGCCAAGGAGATCATTACACAAGTTAATAAGTTGCACAAAGAAGGGTATGACGGCTACCAGAACACGGGTAATGATTTCTTCATTCCCGCGGGATCAGAAAATATAGCCAAAAACATGGCCGTGAAGAATGAAATTATCGACGATGCAAACAGGATCGCCGCCTCTGCGGTCGTTTCATCCGGAAATGGCGAAATCGCCCTTAATGTTTCAGCTTTAAAAGATCAACTGCTCATGAACAGCGATACTGCCACCCTTGGTAGCTATTACGGGTCGATGGTTGGACAGATAGGGCGTGATGTGGCGGACGCAAATAGCAATGCCGAACATCAGGACACCATCCTTACCCAATTGGTCAGTCATCGCGATTCGGTGTCGGGTGTCTCTGTTGACGAAGAAATGATGAACATAATTAAGTATCAAATGGGATACAATGCCGCGGGACGGCTTTGTCAGACGGTGAATGAGCTTTTAGATACGCTTATGAACATTGTAAAATAACATTTTCACTAAAGGTGTTAGCCATGAGTATCCGTATTACCGATAACGCGCAATACAGTTCTGTCATCGATAATCTCTTTAACATCAGAAAGCAGTATCAAGATGTTATGGAGAAGCTTTCCAGTCAGAAGAATATCAATAATATTTCTGATGACGCCCTCGGTGTGACGAGAGTTCTCGGCTTTAAACAGACAAATCAAGCTATAGGCCAGTATCAACGCAATGTAGATAACACCAATTCATGGCTGTCGGCCACAGAAGGAAAACTGAACAACGCAAATGATCTATTGACGGAAGCAAGTGGATTGGCTGTTTCCCAATCCACGGGAACGGCAAATGCAGACACCAGGAAGATTACGGCTCAGAAAGTTCAAGCCATTATGGATGAAATGCTGTCTCTTGCCAACTCAAAGCTTGGCGACAGATATCTATTTGCCGGTTCCAGTAGCGATGTCAAGCCCTTTGAGTCTACAGAAGCTGCCGCGACGATAGATGAACCCGTTGCCGGGAGGGCGAATGCCTATACCGGGGCTGTTGCAAAGAGTGGTACTTACACCGGGAGCAAGAATAATGCTTATGTATTGAAAATCGTTGATGGCGGCTTGAGGACTGCGGCGACCTATAAAATTTCTGATGACGGAGGCGAGACATGGGGCGCGGTGAGTGCACCGACAGATCTCGATAGTGATGTCGATCTCGGCGATGGAGTTAAACTGACTTTTGCTGCGGGCACATTTGCAGAAAATGATCTATTTTATGTCAATGCCTATACATCGGGCTATTACAAGGGAAACGACGGGGCGCTTAATGTTTCTGTAAACAAGGATTCTTCGGCAAAATATAACATTACCGGCGAGGAGGCATTTACAGACAAAGGCGACGGCAGCATCGATGTATTCAAAGCATTGAAAAGCTTCAAGGATGCGTTGGAAGGAAATAGCGTTGATGGAATATCGGCGGCGATTGGTGATATGAAAAAGGCTCAGGATCAGGTAGATCTTTGTACTGCAAAGTGTGGTTCGCGAGCAAACAGGATGGAAATGGCAAAAAACAACCTTTCGGAATTGGAGTTGAATATGACTTCCCTGATCTCGGCAACTGAAGACGCTGATCTTGCAGAGCTTTCAACTACCTTTTCCATGAAAGAGGTCGCCTTGCAGGCAGCCTATGAAGTGGCGTCAAGAATTTCGAGTAACTCAATTATTAACTTTCTGAAATAGTAACTTATTTCAGATAAATATCTCTTTCAATGTGTAAGCTTTTTTTATAATGTGTTGATGAGTATCAAAATCGACAATCGGGAGTTGAATCGTCTTTCATGCAAGGCCGTCAACATAGTAGGTACTTTAAGGAATTGAAGACAATACTATCGCAATGTTTATGCAGAATGACTGAGGGTAAACCATGTTAATCCTGACAAGGAAGTTAGGAGAAGTTATAGCTGTTGGGGACGATATAAAGATCGTCATATTGGACATCAAGGGAAGGCATGTTCGTATAGGGGTTGAAGCGCCAAGGCAAACAAAGGTATATCGCGAAGAATTGTATCAGATAATTACAGAACAAAACCAGAAATCGACACAAAGTCAATCTGTCCAAATAGACGATATTTTGTCAAAATATAAGAATAAAATTGGAAAGACCTAAAGATACGCCATTTATAGCGTAACGTGCATTACAGGTAAACGCCACAAAGGATGATGAAAAGGGACATTATTTCTTCCCCCTTTAACAAAGGGGGATACAAGGGGGATTTTTTGATGAAGGTTCAAACAAGTCGTTTTGGTGAGATTGATGTTGATGAGTCAAAGATCATCGAGATGAGGGGTGGAATACTCGGTTTTAATAGATTGAACAGATTTGTCATGATTGTTCATGAAGAGGGAAGTCCTTTTCAATGGTTTCAATCCCTGGAAGACGGTTCAATAGCCTTCATTACGATGAACCCTTTCATCATTAAATCCGACTATGAGCCTGAAATTGACGACCGGACGATAGAAATGCTGGAAATAGATAAAGCGGAAGACATCGATCTTATGGTCATTCTTACCGTCCGTTCTGAACCGGTAAAGATGACCGCAAATTTGCGCGCCCCTTTAGTGATAAATAAACGAAAAAAATTAGCAAGTCAGGTTATTCTTGAAGATGAGCAATATCCTGTACAATATAATATTAACGAGTAATATTATATTGTACAGGATATCTGTCGTCTAAGTCGTCCGCAAACGTGTGATGTGTTTCAGGCCTGCGTGTTGAAAATGATACCGGTTATTTCTCTCATTTTGGCGTATAGATTCTGAAGTTCTCTCGACGGTATTTCGCGGATCACCTCGCCCGTATCCTTGTCGGCAACGACTACGGAAATTTTATTGCCATTCTCTCCATATGTGGAAAACTCAAGGCTGACGTTCATGCTGTCAATTTGGCGCTGCATTTCCTGAACCATCTGTCTCATTCGCTCATTCTCAACAGAACGCTGCTCTTCCAACTGCGCCGATGGCCGACCCTCTTTGGAACGGCCCTGAAGCGGCATTGCTATAGCCACCTGAACGCCCGTCGAGGCGCTTGTAGTATTTATGGCACTGATACTCATCTCTATCACCTCCCTTAACATTTGGCCTTTAATCCTACTATCGGCATCCTCAAGAAAAAACTTGATTATCTCTAATGTTTATGTCTGTATATCAAGAAACTTCGGTATCCCGCGTGTCTTATTGACATATCCGGACATCACCTTATCTTTCTGGTGAACAGTTGTCATAGCTCTCCTGGCCAAATCGCACTTTACCGTTGCTACGGAATCACAATCTTTGTTGGCTTCGATGATTCTTTGCAATACTTTCTTTAGAGCGTCTGTAATTACTGCCCGTTTCTTGCCGCCGTGGCCACTGTCACGATTAGTTTGATTCACTTGACGATCCAGCCCGTTGACGAAGCGGATCATATCTTCACGTTGCATAGTCAGTTGTTCAACCTTATCCATATCCTCTTCTTCAAAGGCATCTCTGAGCTGCAGGGTTGCTGCCAGGAAATCGGCGTAGTACCTTAACTTTTTTTCCAGAACATGGTTGATGTCAACCTGGTTATTTTGATTAGTTAGAACATGTTCATGCATCACGCGCTCCATGCCAAACCGCTGACCATGACAGTCTTTTTTGCTTCGTGCGACATCACGGTTTGTGAGGGATTGACGAGCCCGGGCTTTCCAAACGCAAGCTCTTGCCATGCCGATTCCAACTCCTCCAGCATTCGGATCACCTCCTCAAAAACCGTCATATCTTTCTTGAGGTCGGCTTCGGTAAGGACCTGGGTCATGTAAAGATATAAAGCACGAAGGTTTTTTGCGATTTCACCCCCCTTTCCCATATCCAGGGAGGCGTTGAGTTCATGGATGATATCGAGGGCCTTCAACAGGGATTTCCCTTTGGCTTCATAATCCCGGACGATGTAGGCGTCCCGAGCGAGTTTTAGATTGCTGATCGCCCCTTCATAACACATGCGAATCAGTTTGATGGGATCTGCGGACAGGAAATTAGCCTGCTGATAGGATTTTGTGACAGCCTTATACATGATTGCTTATCCTCCTTTTCGATATATGCTTCAAAAGATGGTCGTCTTATCGCCTATTATGCTGTTATAGCGTCAGCCAACCCTTATCTGCCGCAGTAAGCTGAGCCGCGAGCCAGTTGCTCTGGCTCTGGATTTTCTGCAGGGCCAGCTCCATCTGCACAAAACGGTTTGTCATTTGTTCCTGTTTGCGGTCCAGACGTGCCTCCATCTCATCAATCTGCGTCTGGTATCTATTGATGTTGTTCTGTATCGAATTCTGTTTGTCGGTTACATAACCCTCAAAGGAATCGGTGATATTGAACAGCGCCCGGTCATACAATTCGGCGACGCCAAGTGTTAATTTCAAAGTGCCCACATCAACACCGCCGCCCGTTGTCCCGGTATATTTTACTGATAACTCGGCGACATTGGCATCATCGCTGTTGCCTGTCAGCACTTGACCGACACCTGTAGCCGCTTCACCATTAATGGTTCCCGCCACGTCCACACCGTTATCGACCGTCTGGTCCCCGCCGGTCCAGAGCAGATTGTTTTGCTGGTGAATGGTGAAACTATTCCCTGCCCCGTAGCTGTTATGGGACAGAACCAAATGGTTTTCCGTATCAGTGGAAGCCGTTATAGCCATTGCATAGCGCCCCTTCTGACCGCCCGTATTAGTGGTCAGCACCGTTCCGAAATCGAGATCGTGGGCCTGGCCGTAGTCGAACGACAGGGCGACGCTGCTGGCCCCCGGCGTTTTATCGGTGATCACGATTTTACCGGAGGTGTTTATTGTTGCCGTGACCTGACTGCTGAAGGCAGACTCGATTGCGGTCAGTAATCCTTGGACAGAATCGGTGTCAATATTGGAAATTGAATAGGAACCGCTGATACTGGTGCCACTGCGGTCCGTTCCTGAGAAGGAGATTGTGTCGTTTAATCCGTCCAGGTTGGCGGACAAACCGCCGCTGTCGAAGATGCTGTTCCACTTTGTGGAGGCGGTAATCTTCGTCGTATGACCGGAATCGGAGTAAAGCTCCTTGGCGCCGGCCAAAGCCTGCGTATAGACCGTCGCCAGCTCGCTGTTGACGGCATTGGCGATCTGGGTCATGGTCATCGCACTTGTCAGGCTGACAGTGGCGGTGCTCGTTCCTTCGGTAATCGTCAATGCTTCATCGCCGCTCAGGCTGGTGTTGTCTGAGGCAGCCGAGGTGCTTTTTGTTGCTGCTTCGTTAATCTTTACCGTGTACTCTCCCTGTTTTGTTTTTATCCCGTGGGAGACATAGGACAATGTTCCCACACTGGTTGTCCCGCTGGCGGTGAATAGTTTCTGCACGTCGTTGAAATTGGTTGTCAGGTAGCCGCGCAGCTTGCTGTCGTCGACGGAGAGTTTTCCTTCCCGATCTACGCTGACGCCGACCAACCCGAGGGTCGAATAACTGGAAGCGACGCCCCAGACATTCCCGATCAGGAGCGAGGTAAGGTCAGTTTTAACAGACGAGAGTGTGCCGTCCGCGAAGAGGACGCCACCTACCGTCTTCTTAGTTTCGTCGTAAGAGGTTTGAGTGTGGATATAGGAAGAGACATTATTGTAGCTCGTAACAAATGAACTGATTTTCTCCATCAAGGCATCTATATCCCTACCGATGTTGAGCGTGATGTTTGTTCCTGCATCCGCCTTGAGGAGATCGAGGGTAACACCGTTCAGGATGTCATCAATTGTATTCTCAGAACGTGCGATGGTGACGCCGTCAACGGTGACGGACGCGTCCGCCCCAGCGACTATCTGCCGTTTCCGGAGCGACACGCCCATCTCGCCATCGGTGTCTAATTTAAGGGTAGAATCAGCCGTTCCCCCGGAATTTTTTACCCCGATCTTGACAGAGAGAGTACTTGCCCCGGGGGTGTTGTCCACTACCGAAATCTTTCCATCGCCGGTGATGGATGCGGTGACATTACCGAACAAAGACTGGATCTTCGTCAGGAGCTCACCAACGGTTTTTGTGTCGGAAAGGGTGAACGTGCTATCGGAAACGGCGCCGCCGCCACCTGTCTTTGTGCCTTCAAGAAGGATATAATCATCTGCCGCCCAGCCGGTGAAACCGTCAATATCTTTGATCAGGGTGTCTGACGTGATGACCGCACCGGCGGAGGTATTCGCAACATCTCCGCTCATACCGCTTTCATTTGATACACCGCCTTTGATCATCCCCAGTGTTTCCAGAATATTGCTCTCATCCGTATAAGTATTGGCGGCGCCGGCTACCATGAGCCGGTAATATGTCTTGTTGTCCTCTGTTTCCGTGGTGATGGTCGCCGTCAAACCGGCGGCGTTAAATTTGGTTTGCAGGCTGCTCAGGCTGTCGGTGCTGAAATCAATGGCCCCAACGGCTTGAGCATTGATAACAATATCACCGGCGCCGGATGTCTGGGCGCTGGTCAGACCGAGGAGTGACTGGATGGAAACCGTTGTGCTTGTGAAGCGGTCTGTCCGGTCCCCGCCGGCGAGATGGTTCTTTGCTGTTCGACTGGTGTCGGCAAAACCGAACTTATTGAGGATATCCGCTCCGCCGCCGTTCTGTAGGCTGATTCCGGTGGCGCCTGTTGAGTCGCTGGTGAGGACAAGCCGGTTGTCGCCCGTTCCATAGCTGATCAGACCGGCAGTGACGCCCGTGGGGCTGGCGCCGGAGTTGGCGCTGTTAATTCTGTCTTTCACGCTAACCAGCGTATCTGTTGAGTCAATACTGATTAACGTGCCGTTAATCAGCAAATCGCCGGCGTAACCGGCCCCGAGGGCGCTTGATGTGCTCGCAAAGGAGGAAGATGAGAGTTTCTGGGCCGCAGCAAGGTTATTGATCGTAAGGCTGTAAGAACCAACAGAAGCCGTTGACGCGGGTGTCGCAGCGAGGAGATCGGCGGCCTTGACGGTGCTGCTGTCGCTGCTCATGGCCGCCTTATACAAGCCGAAATCTTCGACATCCTTAAGATTGCCCGCGGCGGTTTTCAACGCCAGCAGCTTGGTGTTAAAGGACTGCCATTCAGTCAGTTTCGATGTATCAGCCGTTTTTTTGTTTGTAATGAGATCAACGGTTTTGTGGTCGATAGCAATGATTTGGGTCACCATAGACTGCCAGTCGATTCCGCTGGAAAGGCCGCTAACCATACTCGTGCTTGTACTTGTGGCCATGTTGTTTCTCCTCTGCTCCAGTAACGAATGAGTGGCTTTTGCTATCTACATCGGCAATTATTTCCCGTTACTTTAAGATTATTATTACTTTGCAAGAGTTCTGCCAAAAAAAGAACCCCGTATCGAAAGATACGGGGTTCTTAATGAAAGGGTTTAAGATTTGGTTACTTGAACAACGCGAGGACACCCTGTGAAGACATATTGGCTTGCGCCAGCATGGAGGTGCCAGCCTGGACAAGAATCTGATTCTTGGTGAAGTTTGTCATTTCCGAAGCCATATCGACATCGCGAATGACCGATTCGGCCGCCGTGAAGTTCTCAAGCGTGGAGGCCAGATTGCCTGCCGCATAACCAAGGCGATTCTGGTAGGCGCCGATGTCGCCGCGAATACTGGCGAGCTTATCGATAACATCGTCGATATCACTCATTTTTGCCAAAGCGCCGGTAGAGGTGCTGATGTCATTCAACGCGACACCCGACCCACTGTCTTTAAGTGCAGCCGTGTTGAGATCTCCCAGGCTGATTGCCAGTTGGGAATTGGAGTCTTCCTCATAACCGACCTGGAAATTCTTCGCCGTTCCCGTACCGGCCGTAACTGTCAGACCCGCCGCCGCAAGTGCTGCACCGCCAGTGTCTTCATCAAAGGCGGCCGTGGTCTTGAAAGTGATATTAAAGCTGGAGAAGCTCACCACGCCCTCGCCAGAGACTAATGTCTGCGTCTCTGAGACGCTCCCTCTGCTGATTGTCAAAGCATCGGCAGCCGCACTGTAGCTGACCGTATAGGCGCCGCCGGTGGTCGAGGGAGCCTGGGAGACGTCCACGCTATAAACGTTGGCGACTGCATCAAAACTGGTGGTCGTATTGGCGGTTGTCCCGAAGGCGCCATTTACGAGAGATGTCCCCGCGTATTTAGTCGAGTCGGCAATGCGGTTGATTTCATTCACGAGGGAGTTATACTCTGTACTCAGCTTAGTAACGTCCGTACCGACATTAGCCGATGCGGCCTGAGTGGCCAGTTCCTTCATACGGGTGAGGATGTCGCCGACGCTGCTCATGGCGCCTTCCGCCGTCTGCAGGAGCGCGTTTGCCTCAGAAATATTCCTCTGAGCAACCTTGACACTGGCGATATCAGCCCGGAAACCCTGAGAAATAGCCAGACCGGCGGCGTCGTCCTTTGCGGAGTTGATCCGATAGCCTGAAGATAGTTTTTCCAGTGACTTAGCCATACCACTGTCGGAAATGCCCAAGTTTCTCTGTGCATTCATTGCCGCGATGTTGTTTTGAATTCTGAATCCCATGATTTTTATCCTCCTTGATTTTGTTTTCCTTGCGGAATTATTCCGGCATCCTTGCCGGAGCATTTTATCTAATTAACATTGTTAGACCGGATTCCATCTTACTTTGTTCCCGGTCACCCTTGCCGCAACTCCCTTCACCTCCTCCCTTCATCGTTTGTGCTTTATCATTGCGAGTGTCATGCCAAAAATAAATACTTATTAATAATAACTGTATACAACTTTTTCGAACATTTATTTTTAGAAAGCGGGAAAAATTTTCCCATTTCAAATTTACTCATACTATCGGCAGGGGGAGGTTGTAACTTTAATGTTCAGGAATTTATTTTATGAAAGATTTGTGGCGTTGCCTTTGGAAATAAAAATAGCAATAATCGTGGACGATGGTTTAACGGCGTGCCCGACTTTACGATGATGAAGTTCTTTTCTGTTCGACGCCTTGCAGCAGGCTGTCGAACTTGGCAGGTAAGAATAGGGTAGGGGCGATCTGCAGAGCAATCTGGAGGGCCAGTTCAGCGAAAGGCCAGTGACGGCTAATACAAAATAATTCGGCAACATCATAGAGAATCTGCCCCAAGTCATCAAATGTCGAGATGTTGCGCTTGGTATTCAACCCCATAATCTGCATGAGCGATTCTATAGATCGAATCAATTCATCCGTGGCTTCCATCCGCCAGCATAGGCTGACCTGTAAAAGCCTCTTTTCAAGTTGTTCTTCGGCAGTAAGTCCCTCATCGACGGCTTTTTGCAGACAATCGGCGGCAGTTTTCAGATCGTCCTGCTTCAGGAAATCTTTACCGATATTCATATATAGAACCTTATGTTCATCAAGTATAGACGGGACTTTATCGGAGTCAAGACCTGCTTGATAGGCAATCTTCAGCCATCGCAACGCATTGTCCTCCATTCGTTGTTCGAAATAGAAGCGGCAGATGTTCTCGGCCTTTTGGAGGCTATTGCCTGCATCTTCAAAAGACTTAATAAAAAAGGCGTCTGCGGATTCAAAATCATTTTCCAGAAAGTGGATTAATGCCAAACCGAAGTATATCTCGTTTCTTTTAGCATAACTATGACAGTAATAATTCCCGAAGAGCAGGGGATTCTTCTCAAAAGAATCATAGATATTGAGATAGCGCTCCGACATGGCATTGCATAGATCCTTTTTTTGTTTACGGAAATAAATGGCGGCGAGGAGATGACACATGTCCATATCCATGGGAAATAAATCGAGGGCTTCCAGGCATATACGTTCCGCATCATCCACTTTGCCCATAGATTGGTACCCCTGTGCTACTGAATAGAATACCGTCATGAAATATCCATTTTTAAGCTGTTTGCGGCGCATTATGTCCAGGGCCATTTCTCCGTACTTGATGGCCTTGTCAACCTCGCGGTGCATGGAATAAGACGCAGATAATTGATATACACTGTAAACATCCTCCGGATCGCTCGCAAGGGTCTCCTTCAAAAGCGTTGTCGTCCTGACATGCTTTGCCTCCATTTGGTCTGCCGACAGATCATATCCGTAGTGCCGGATCCTGATTTTACTATAGGCCTCCCGTCCTTGCGTACGGAGCTGATTATGGACTTTCCGAACATAACCCATCCCCATGTGATTTCGGAACAGCCGGATTAAATAGAAGACGCCGTGGACAGAACCGTCCTTTTTCATGTCGTAAAAACGACAATGAAAAAAATCGGCCTTCCCGTCCCGGACGACATCCCTCAGTATCGACCCGTCTTCCTGAAAAAGCTCCTCATCGGCGTCCAACTGAAATATCCAGTCGCCCGTGGCATAGGAAAGTGACTGATTACGGTGTTTGCTGAAGTCATTCTCCCAGGGGTGATGATAGATTCGGGCGCCGTAACTTTCGGCTATGTCTATGGTGTTATCCGTTGAACCCGTATCGACGATAATGATCTCATCGACATAATTGCAAACACTTTTCAGACAGCGGTCGAGGCAGGCTTCTTCATTTTTCACGATCATGCACAGGGATATTGTGGGCTTCACATTTTTTTTTAACAAACTTTTTCTTTTCAAGGTTTCACTCCATCCTTACGATATTCACGAAACCCTTTTCAAGTAAGCACCGGGCCAGTATGTAACCCTATCGGTAATTTGCCCCTCGTTGAACAGGAACTCGGGCTCGACAATCTCGAAGTTCGGGTTGATCGCGACGAACACCTTAGATGCCGCCATGGGGTTGTCCCAGGCCCAGTCGGGGCTGCTGCGAGGCGCGCCCACTACCTTAGACATGATACCATCCATGACCACGATGTAGGAGCCTATAGAAACAAGCCCGGAGTAGAGTCTCAGTTCCTTGAGGACGTGCTCCTTGGTGTGGTTGGAGTCGAGCATCACGACCACGGTGGAGCCTGCTGGAATGAGCCTGCGCACAGCATCGAATGTCTCTTGGGAGGTGGAGTCGCCTTCAATGGTTGTGATATAGGGTTTAAGGAAGTGTTCGTTGATTGCCTTTTTGTTGTGGGGTCGGATCTCAATGTCTACGCCAATGACGTGGCCATGTTCCATGGCCTTGCAAAGAGTGGCGTAGAAGACAAGGGATCCGCCGTGGGCGATGCCGGTTTCTACGATGAAGTCCGGTTTTATGTCGAAGACCACTTCCTGGATGCGAACCATATCCTCGGGCAATTGAATGATAGGCCTTCCCAGCCAGGAAAAGCTGTAGACGTACTTAGTGTCCCAACCCGAGCGTAGCCAAAGTTCGGACAGGACCTGGAATGCTTCGGGAGTGCCGATTTGGTAGCGGACCTCAGAGCCTTGCTCTTGTAGGATCACAGTTTCGTTGTCGATGATGATCATGAGGCGCATCCTTGTGGGTTAGAAAAAGCGTTCCTTGCATTCATGCATTAGCTGCTGCCATGTGGCATCGCCTTCGGGGGTCAGGTTTTCGGCTGGGCGGATTTCGGGCCAACGATCCTTTTCCAGAAGCACGTAGGGCACGAAGCAGCGCTTGATGCCCTCGATCTCGTGTGCCGGAAACTCAGGCATGTTCAAGACAGTGGGCTTGGCCAGGGAGGAGGCGATTATATCAGGGGAGATGTAGCCTCGCCTCTCGGAGATTGTGCGCAATTCGGTTCCGTGGAACGGTGTAAAGGTATACATGTTGCGGGTGTCGGCGGGAATGTCGCGGTTCAAAAGGATAGTGTCGAATGCCAGTTCGCGTGTCTCGTCCGGAAAGCCGATTATATTGTTCACCGAGAATGGAACATTATATTCATTTATCAAGTTCAACCGTTCTATTGTATGGGCATTGGAGAGGTTGCGTTTTAACACTTCTTTCCGGAATTTTTCGTTACCGTGCTCCAGCCCGAGGCCAATGCGGTGCACACCCATACTCTTCAACAGTTGCATGTTCTCATGCGATATAGTCTCAGCTCGAGTCTGTATCCAGAAGGGAAGGTTGATCTCGCTGATATAACGATCTCGAAATTCGGCAAGATAGCTCTTAGGAGAGGCTAAGAAGGTATCGGCCCAGAAGTAGAGGTATTCGGCTTGATAATTATCCTTGAAGTAACGCATTTCGTCGAAGACACGATCAATGCTCTTAATGCGCAAAAAGCTCTTGCCGCTCTGGAGATAAAGATTCCGCTGCATCGGCGAGTTGCAATAGGAGCATCGATAGGGACAGCCCCGATAGGTCTCAACGGGAAAGGTTTTGTAAATTTTGCCGGCGAAGGGTCGATAGAAACGTCGTTCCTCAAAAATGTCAAGATCCAGCAAAGGACCGGAGTCAATGTCGAATGGCAAACCTATCTCATTGCGAAAAAGTTGCCCGCTCTCCTTGATCCATAGCCCGGTAACATGTGTATATGACTGACCACTACTCATCTTGTTGCAGATTTCAACCAGTGCCACTTCACCCTCACCCACGCAAATCATGTCGATGCAGTCGTAGGCGATAGCCTTCTCCGGTGCAAAAGTTGGGAACAGGCCACCCACAAGAATCTTAGCCGTGGTTTTGGTCCTGATATGCCTGAGCAGGCGGATGGCGAAAGGGAACAAGTCTTCTGTGCAGGACAAGGCGATTAGTTGGGGATCGAAGGCTTCCACCTTGGATAGGAAATCTTCATAAACATCCGTGGTCTGGAGGCTGATATCATCCGTTGGCTTTTTATACAGCGGCACGTGCAGTTGTTGCTCCTTATAGCTTTCTCCGTCTATGAGGTCATCGTCTTGGGGGTTATAGTAGGTCGTGTCGAATAGTAGCGTGTCATGGCCGTTGTCTTTCAGCAGTGCTGAAAAGGAGGCTACTGCCGGCGGCAGCATGTTCAGGCCTCTGACATTAGGATAAACGAGCAGAACGCGCATCAGGCTGCCCTCCGGGAGGCGAAGAAGCTTTTCAGGCATGTCACAACCCGATCCAATGTCTCGTCGGGCATAATGCTGTGCATGGGTAAGGACAAAAGTTCTTCACCAATCATTTCGGTCACGGGCAGCGCCGCGCGCCTGTTATTTTGGAAGAAGGAGAACTGGTGTCCAGGACGCCAGTGGATGCCCGTTTCCACGCCGCGTTCCAGTAGATATTGGATGCATTCCTGCCTGAGGTTGTTGTGCACCCGGACATAGTACATGAAGGGGCCTACGTTTGCGAAGTCCGACATAGGAATGGTGAGACCCTCAACGTCACGCAGATGTTCTGAATAGTAGCAGCAATACTGCCGCCGGTTAGCGAGTATGACCTCGATCTGTTCTAATTGGGAGAGGCCGATAGCCGCGTGCAGGTTTGCTAGATGATAGCGGAAGCCGACGTCGAAGACGTCGTAGTGCCAAGACCGACTGTTTGAATATAGTTTCTTGTGTGATTGGGACATGCCGATGAGCCGGTACTGATGCAACTTGTTGACTTCTTCTTCGGTGTTCACAATAATCATGCCACCGTCGATGCAGGTGATGGTCTTGACCGCGTCGAAGCTGAAACAGGCAATATCGCCATAGTTGCCAGCGTGCTTGCCGTTAATGTAACTGCCAATGGCGTGACAGTCGTCCTCAATGACCCGCAAGTTGTGCTTTTCTGCCAATCGAAATACACCGTCCATGTCGCAGGGGATGCCGTCGTAGTGAAGGCCGATGATGGCCCTTGTCTTTTCGGAGACCATGGATTCGGCCGAAGTGCAATCGATACCTAGGTTCTCTTCCAGGATGTCACAGAAGACAGGTTCCGCACCGACAGCCTTGATGGCCTGAAAGTCGCCTATGTTGTTCAGCGAGGGGGTGATGACCTCGTCGCCGGGTCCAACCCCGGCCAGGAGCATGGCCAAGTGCAGGGCTGCGGTGCCTGTGGCCACGGCGACGCAGCGTCTGCCCTCACAGTTCATGAAACGAGAGAAGGCATCTTCAAATCCACCCACAAAGGAACCCATGCCCAACCAACCGTTTTCCAGAGCGTCGTGGGCGGCCTTGAATGTATGTTCATTGATCAATGGTTTGTATACGGGGATTAGTGATTCCATTTTCGACAAGATCATCGTTCCTTTCTACTTTTTGTAAAAGCTTCATCTAATTCTTTAGTAAGCGACCAGTTCAGGAACGGCCCAAACAAATTTTCCGCCCCATTCCCGAACATAGGCCAGTTGCGCCATCACTTCCTCTTTAATATTCCAGGGTAGGATTAGCACATAGTCAGGTCTCTGCTCTCGAATCCGAACTTCTGCCACAATGGGTATCCGGCTGCCGGGCATGTATTTATCTCGCTTGGCGGTGTTGCGGTCAACCACATACTCGATCAGATCGGGTCTTGCCCCGGCAAAGTTGAGCAAGGTGTTGCCTTTGGCCGCGGCTCCGTAGCCGGCCACCTTTTTGCCGGACTTCTTCGCCTCGAGGAGAAAGGCCATCAGATCGTTCTTGGCCCGGTCGGCCCGTGATTGAATGTCCGCATAAAAAACTGGGGTTTGCATACCGATGTGTTCTTCCCGCAGTAAGAGTTCTGCCACTGAAGGTGATATCCAGCCGTTCTTGTCAGTGTCCGCTCTGCGTGTGAATACCCTTAAGCTTCCACCGTGGGTTGGCAATTCCTGAACGTCGAACACAACGAGTCCATTTTTTGAAAAGATGCGTTTCGCGGTGGTAAACGAAAAGTACGAATAGTGCTCATGATAAATGGTATCAAACTGATTCTCGGCCACCATTCGCAAAAGATGAGGAAATTCAAATGTGGCCACGCCATTAGGCTTGAGCAGGATGGCAAATCCAGACAGAAAGTCATTGATGTCAGGTACATGTGCCAGGACATTATTGGCCGTAATGAGATCGGCCCGGTGGCCTTCGTTGGCCAGTTCTCTGGAAAGATCCTTCCCAAAAAAGCGCTCAATGATCTTGATGCCCTTGAGTCTGGCTGCGGTTGCCGTGCTTGCTGTGGGCTCGACACCGAAACATGGGATGCCATAATCCTTGACGTATTGCAATAAATAGCCGTCATTGGATGCGATTTCCACAACCAGGCTGGATGTATCAAGAGATAAACGTTCGACCATGTCTGCCACGTATGCCTGCGCATGGGCCAGCCAGGTGGAGGAATAGGAGCTAAAGTAGGCATACTCGCCAGTGAAAAGTTCTTCGCGCCCTGTGAAATCCGCAGTCTGTGCCAACCAGCATTCCGTGCACACAGACACTCGTAGAGGATACCATGTTTCTGGTTTATGCAGCGTTTCCTCAGTCAAATAAGCGTTAGAGGGTGGCGCACTGCCAAGATCCAGTACCGTCAAATTTAGTTTTGATCTGCAGTGGCGGCACTTCACAGCTTAACCCCGTGGAGATTATCAGTGATCCAGGAATGGGCAGCGTCACGGGCCGAGATCTCAGTAATTTCAATCGGCCACTGAATCGCAAGCTTCGAATCCATCGGATGCACCCCTCCCTCAGTTTCTGGTGTATAAACGGAAGAGTGGAAATAGAGCATTTCAACATCATGTGAAAGGGTCTGAAAGCCGTGGGCGAAACCCTTCGGGATTAGCAGTGTCAGGCCATTGTCGGCCGAGAGCGTCTCACCATGCCACTTTAGGAACGTTGGCGAACCAGCTCGCAGGTCCACCGCTACATCAAATATCTCGCCCTTAAGACACATCACCAGTTTCATCTCAGCGTTAGGTGGGTGCTGGAAGTGCATCCCACGCACCGTGCCCCGGCAGGTGGTGGAAGTGTGGTTGATTTGGGCAATTGGCTTATCCCACCCGGCCTTTGCCAACGCCTCCGCGCAAAAAAGTCGTTCGAGGTACCCACGGGTGTCCTCTATTCGCCTGCGCTCGATGATTTTCAAACCTGAGAATGCATTTTCAGCTATAATAAAGCGTGAGCTCATTCCCCGGCCTCGTATTCGACAATCTGTGCATCACAAAGCACCCGTGCATCAGCCCCCAGATTTACCGCGCGATACCAGTCCATGGTCTTTTCAATCGCCGTTGTTAGAGACCAGCGAGGCCTAATTCCCAACACGTGTCTGGCCTTGGCGATTTCCAGCGCAAGATATCCCACCTCGTGTGGACCCTCCAAACCATCTCCCCAGACCACGGAGCCTTCTCCATAACGCACATGCGCAAGTTCAATGACTTCCCGGACCGTAGTGGCCTGACCTGTCTCCGGACCAAAGTTCCAGGGGCCCGCGAGACTTGGATTGCTCCAAAGTTTTTCAGCCAGCACAAGGTAACTTGACAGGGGTTCCAAAACATGTTGCCATGGCCGGACAGCGCCCGGGCTTCGTACAAACAAAGTATTTTCATTTTGCCAGGTACGGATCGCATCAGGAATAAGACGATCTTCTGACCAATCCCCCCCTCCAATTACATTCCCCGCCCTGACTGTGGCCACCGCCACGCCTTGTTCCCGGAGAAACGAATCGCGGTAACTTGCCACCACGATTTCCGAAGCCGCCTTGCTTGCGCTGTATGGATCATAACCACCCAGCATATCCTCCTCTCGGAAAGGATAAATACATTCGCAGTTCGCATAAACCTTGTCAGTGGTAACCACGACAATCACGCGTATCGAGTCCACTTGTCGCAACGCATCGAGAACATGAACCGTGCCAATCACATTGATTGCAAAGGTTTCTACCGGATCTCGATAGCTGGCTCGGACCAAAGGCTGGGCAGCCAAATGTAAAACTATCTCGGGTGCGGCTTCTCGAATATGATCACAAATGTGTTCCCTATCCCTGATGTCACAAAATTCGCTTCTTAAGAGCTCGGAAACATGTGCCAGAGTGAAGAGATTTGGCACGGTACCTGCTGGTAGAGAAAGGCCGGTCACAATGGCACCCAAACGCTTCAGCCAGATGGCCATCCAGCATCCCTTGAAGCCAGTGTGACCAGTGAGCAAAACCCGCTTTCCGGCCCAAAACGCAGGATTTGGGTTACTCATGGTCTGTCACCACCTCTTCCATTCGGCCTTGCCGTGGGACCAGAGCTCGTTCAGATACTCCATATCCCTCTGTGTGTCCATACAAGCCCAGAACTCAGTATGCCTGTAAGTCATCAACTCGCCGTCCCTTGCGATTTTCTCTAACGCACCGACCTCAAGATCACAGTCATCATCCTGAGAAAGATAATCAAATATCCCTCTCTTGAACACAAAGAAACCGCCGTTCACCATTCCTTTGGGGACAGATGGCTTCTCTTGAAAAGAGGTAACCCTGTCACCAGACAGTTTCAGCACACCGAAACGGGAAGCAGGATTAATTCCTGTAACAGTAGCAAGTTTGCCGTGCCCCTTATGGTAGGAGAGAAGCGCTTTCAGATCGATATTGGCAAGACCGTCACCATATGTGACCATGAATGTATCTCCATCGATATAGTTTTCTACACGCTTCAATCTAGCCCCTTTCATGGCTTTTTCCCCTGTGTCAGCAAGAGTAATTTTCCAGCCCGCCTCCGGGTGTGAGTTATGAATCACACAACAATCAGGCTTTCCAAGTTCGATAGTGATGTCATTATTCATGACCTCATAGTGGACGAAGTAATTCTTGATCATGTCACCCTTGTAACCCAAGGCCAGAACGAAATCACTGAACCCCTGAGAGGCATACAGCTTCATAAGGTGCCAGAGAATGGGTCTCGTTCCGATATTAACCATAGGTTTGGGACGAAACTCTGTCTCTTCGCGTAGACGCGTTCCGCTCCCGCCGCAAAAGATCACCACTTTCATTGATTAACCTCTAAAAGTATTATCTTAAATCTATCGTAATCAATCAGATTGAGCTATTCTCCCGTCGCGCAAAGATAATTCTCAGGCGAATTGAGAGGCTCAAGGCATTTTATGTAACACTGATATAAATCAGTTCTTTCCGGGTAAATCATAAGTGCTTCCTGAAGAGTCTTCAGTAAATTGCTGATGCGATAATATCCGAGTGTCGTAACCTGCCTGAATGAACTAGCTTCTGATTGATCATTGCGCCAAGTCCAATAATAAATGCCTTTCGATATAAGGGTTACGGCTCTATCAATTTCGTATTTCATATGGTTGCCGAATCTGGCCTTGAAACATTTTAGAACCTCTTGGATCAATATGCTTTTCTGGATAGCTTTAAAATCAGAGCTATGAACTAAATCAAGGTGAGCATAGGTTAATCGACAATGGGGCAAGGAGATTCCTTGATTAAATAAAGATTGATCGACTACCGACATAAGCTGCTCATTTCTGTCGTCGGGAGATTTATAGTTATAATCTCGTGTTAGTCTTCTTATAAACAGCGGTTCGGGAATTTGAACAATTTTACCGGCAAGCGCCATCTCAGCCAGAAACAGATTGTCAAAAAAAAGCGTTTGATTCCATGAAACAACTTTTTTTGCGTGGTCACAGCGAAGAAGGCCATGAAACATGTTACAAACTCCAAGTTCCCAAATGAGGTGGAGAAAACGTTCGGTGGGATTATCCTGATCGGCTTTTACATAATCCTTTGCAATATCAATAAATTTTGAATTTGAATCGAGCATTTTTGTTTTAGGATAAACAAGGGCAATGGAGGTATCCGCTTGCATTACTCCCAGACACTTGCTTATAAGAGTTTTTTCGCGAAGATCATCGTGAGACGCCCACATGAAATAGGAGGACCTGGAGAGTCCGAGAACGTTTAAAAAATTTAGTCTTGCCCCGACATTCTCTCTTAGATATACACATACAATTCTTTTATCTGTTTTACTGTATTTTTCACATATGTCTCTTGTTTGGTCATTAGAGTTGTTGTCTGAAATGATCAGTTCAAATTCTTCAAAATCCTGGCACAAAATAGATTCCAGCGCTTCGGCAAGATACTTTCCACCATTATAGACAGGTAGGCCGATCGTCACGACAGGATTTTTTTTGACATGGACGACCGTTTGCTTTGATCTTTTATCGGCCCCCGCCCGATCAGCCTTAAAGTAACCGTATTTCAACGCGTGCTTCCTGCAGGTTTGTTCAATGATCCGCTTAAATTCCGGCGACCAGTCGCTGACGGCAGGGAACCGGCCATAATTATTGGCATTCCTTTTAACTTTGAGGGCCTCTGAAACGCGGGAGGAAGAAAAACCCTTTAAATTCAAAAAATCGAACAACCTGCGGAGAGTCTGGATGTTGCCAAAGAGATCTTCAAAGCGAAGAACCATAAGCCTGTCTTGATCAAGGTTTTCCGTTGCCCTTTCAATAATGTTGTAGAACTCATTCCAGAGCCAGCAGATTTTATCTATCTGGATCTTTTTTCCCCATTGAATATAAGTATCCGTATCCTTTATCGGAGTAAATCGATATATATCATCCGCATGACCATGATAAAAGTTCTGGAAAAGGGCAGAGCGGATGCAGGTAAGTGGATCCCGGACAAGGATGACGAACTTGGCTTTAGGCATTGTCTCAGCTAAGACATCAGAAAAGGCGGTTATGGCCGGCGTGGTTTCTCCAAAGACAAAGCCGTCTTTGGATGTTTGCTGGATAAGGGGATAATGGTAATTGGATAAAAATTCTTTCTTATCTATCCTATTCCAGAATGCGTCCAACGACCCCTGGCCCATGCCTGGCTGGGATGTGTGGAATGACCTTACATTTTCCGCGGTGTTTATCACTTCATTTAAGGTTTTGCTGCCGCAACGGCCAGAGGAGAGGACAAAGAAAGCTGCTGCATTAAGAACTTCTGATGGCATGGCCCGATTCTCTTCGTGGCAAACCTGGTTTTTGATATCCTTTAAAAACTTTTCAAGTTCCTGATCCTGAGGGACGGTTGCCATTGCCATTTCCAAGTACGGGATAAATTGTGTTATCTTGCCATATTTATTGAACAAATCGTATAAATTCATCAATGCATCTTTATGCACAGGATCAATAGAAAGGATTTTTTTGAAAATATCTTGGGCAAGATCATTCTGACCTTCATAAAACATAATAACGGCAAGGTTATTGAGAGCCTCCAAGTGATAAGGATTAAGTTTTATAATTGACAAGAAACAACCCTTCGCTTCCTGCAAATTGCCGTCAATATAATGCTTCTTTCCAGTTTTGATTAAATCTTCAATTTTCATATCAAATGTCGTAGCTCAAGTTATGCAGAAATCAGACCAGTTGGGGTTTTCTCGAAGCTCTTTTTGCATGCCGGAGAGAGCAAATTCTTTGACAGTTTTGCACCGCAGATGCAGGCCCATCCCTTTTTACTGTACTGTTCAAGGTAATAAATCTCATTTATTGACCATATGTTGAGTTTATTGATTGAATATGTTTTTTCGCGGTTATGTTGTCCGGATCAACGGAAATCGCCTCATGAAAATAATGAAGTGCCTGTGAGGAATCACCCAGACGCAGGCTGATCTCACCGAGGGTGATCAGGGCGGGAATGATATCTCCCCTGTTTTCTATTTCGCTCTTCAAGCATTTAATGGCATTATCAAATTCGCTGATTTTCAAAAAAATAATGGCCTTCTGAATGTTTACTTTTTTAAGCCCCGGCGCGAGTTCCAGGGTTTTGTCGAAATGCTCCAATGCCTCGGTATGGTTCCCAAGGACGCTGTGGACCAGCCCGAGGGTATAGCGAATGGCAGGATGATTCATCATGGATGTGTTGGAAGCGGTTTGCAGGATTCTCAGGGCCTCATGATCTTCATTACGCCGCAGCAGGATGCCGGCCAGATTGTTATAGGCCCCTACATGAGAGTTGTTCCGCTTGATCGTTTCCCGGTATGCATCTTCCGCTTCACTCACTCTGCCCGCCTTTTCCAGGGCCATGCCTTTATGAAAATACGACTCGGAATGATCAGGAAACAGGCGCAGGCCGTTTTCGGCAACTTCCGGAGCCTGATCACTGCTATTGTAAGCATTGCGGGCAGGCTCCTCGTGCGAAGAAGCGGAGGGATTTTGTACCTCGATCGACGGAGGGGCGAGACGGTGTGCCTCTTCCATATAGAAACGGGCGCGATCGGGGTGGCCTGCTTCAGAGAGACTTATTCCTGCCTGGCGGCAGAGGAATGCCTTATCCGGCGTGATTTCAAGGGCTCGGGCGTAAAGAGTTTCAGCCCCTTCCAAGTCTCCCAGCCCTAATTTCGCCATCCCCATCCAGCAGCAGATCTTCCACTCTTCGCTGTAGGTAGCGATTTCCACCATGTCCAGGTTGATTTCATGCTTCCGGTAGTGTGCGAGCGCTTCCCGGTATCTGCTTCCGAAGTCGATAATCCCGGTCCAGTCTTTTTTTATAAGGCGAATCATCGTCTGGGTGGCGAAAATATCGATGTGGTTCCCGTAGCGGGACAAGGCCCGCCGGCAGATTCTTTCGGCCTCATCAAGGCGTTGCAGTTGAATGTACGAGCGGGCGGCGGTGTAGTAGGCCTTCAAGTACTGCTTATGGGTGATCTGTTGCGTCTCCACCAGTTCCACGGTGGTCAGAGACTCCCGCAGTGCTTCCTCGTTCTGGTTCATCGACGCGTAAGAGTTGCTGAGATAGAGGTGGGCCAGGGCATTTTCTGGGTTCTCCTCGATCTGTTTTCGCAGGAGCGTCGCCGTCCGTTCAAACTTCTTCCGGGCCGCTTCAGGCCCCTGGTCGTAGCCGTAATGGATGATGCGTCCCAGTGAAGCCGCGTGGTTTTTGAAACCCAGGAGATAATTGTGGACGATCCCCTCATAACGTATGCGGCCATTCGCTCGAAAGATCCTGATCGAGTCGAGGCAGACGGTTTCTTTACCTTCATTACAACTGTTTTCCAGCCGCATGGACAGCGCCTCGATCCCCTGCTTCTCGGCCATGGCGAGTTCCTCCCGCAAGCTTCGCTGTGAAGATGCCCGGTATTCCTCGTCGGCGTCGATGATGAAGATCCAGCGCCCCTTAGCGTAGGAGATGGACTGGTTCCGGTGGAGACTGAAATCGTCCTGCCAGGGGTGGTGATAGACGCGGGCGCCGAAGCCTTTTGCGATCTCGACGGTACGATCAGTCGAACCTGTGTCGACAATAATGATCTCGTCCACATGGTCAACAACACTTTTCAGGCAGCTTCCGAGGAAGACTTCTTCATTCTTGACGATCATGCAGACAGAGAGGGTAGGTGGTTTACCTTTTTTTCGCTTCAATTTCCATTTTCCATTAACGAGACTGTATGTATTGTCATGGACATTATGCCTATCCTTCGGCGTGCTGTTTCCGAACAAAGGACAGCAGGGCCTTCCCCTCCGCGAATTCCGGATTGATTTCCACCGCCTGCAAAATCGCCTCTTCCGCATCCTGCCATTCTTTCCTCTCAAGGTAGGCCCGGGCGATGTTGTAATACAATCCCTCGTCATCCGGATGAAAGACAAGGGCCTTACGAAACTCGGCGATGGCGCCGTCAATATTTCCAGCTTTTCGATATGCGATACCCTTGGTGTTGCAAAGTTGCAAGATCAGATAATGGAGTTCCGAATCTTCGCCGAGCATCGCTTTGGCTTTTGCGAAGGCGCCGATGTCGATCAATTCCTTGGCTTTTTGGACAAGTATTTCCTGGTCAGATGCGCTTCCGTCATTGTTTGAGGCAGCAGCGTCAATATCATGACGATTCGACTCTTCTAATTTAGAAGAAATCTCTTCGTCTTCGACAAAAAGGATTTGTTTCAAAAAATCGAGGGCGGTTTTCGGGTCGTTGTCGCGAAAAGTGACAGGACCATACATCTCTTTAAAGGCCTTCGCGGCGGCCAGTTCTTGCTGAAATATATTGATGTCGTTATTCAATTGTTTCTGATCGGCAGGGAGCATTCTGGTATGCAATGATTTTTCCAAAACCTCTTTAAAACAATGAAGGCAGGAATAGACATTTTGCCGTTTTAGGTGCTGTGCCAAATATTCATAAATAAATATTTAAGTTTTTGGAAATTATTCCGATAAATAAGTCAGACGAGGAATACTTAGAGGAAGGCGGTGCATTTATATGACGATATTGGCTAATCAAGTAGATGGCGTCATTAAAGCATACAACAAACAGTATAAAAACAGATTCAGCTTTGAAAATGGCGCCGAATCTTCTCGGCCGGACAGGTATGCCGACGTGGTGACGCTTTCCAGGTACGAAGATGTCAGAGGCGATGTGGAAGCGCAGATGACTTACAATCTTGTTGATATCCTAAAAAGACAGAGTAAATAAAATCATAGCATGAAAATGAGAGAATATAGCAAATGGTCCATGCCTTCGGAATTGACAATATCAGTCCATACAAGAAGAAAATACTCGTCGTAGACGATTATGTGCCTACGCGGCAGATGATCGTGGACGCCCTGTCCGACAGCGGCTATCAGACGATAAGGGAAGCGGGAAACGGTAAGGAGGCCCTCGGTTTTTTCAGGAAAGAGCATTATGACCTAGTTATCAGCGATGTAATGATGCCCCAGATGGGGGGCATGGAATTACTCCAAAATCTAAAAGAACTCAAGCCCGATACCGCCGTGATTATGATAACCGCCCAGCCGGAGGTGGAGCTTACCGTTTCCGCACTGAAAAAGGGTGCCGTAGATTTTCTAAAAAAACCATTCAATATTGATGATTTGATTTATAAAGTTCATGTATATCTTCAGGAAAATAACATCGCTACCCACCAGTCATACCAAAGCGACCTCCTTTTAAAGCAGATAGAAGAAAAAACAAAAGAATTATCAATACATAGTTATATTTATGACTCAGTTGAAAACATTGAGGGCAGCCATGATGAAATCTTCGAGAAATTGGCGACAACAGCCATGCGGGTGGTCGATGGCGAAGAATGCTTTCTGCTGATTTATGATGATGAAACAAAGGATTTCCATGCCCGGGTATCAAAGAGCCTGACCAATTCATTCAATTCCAAATTGACTATCCTATCTCTCAAATATCTCTATCATCAGGTTATCGAAAAAGGCGACGCCCTGATGATTCACTCTCAGGACCACCCCTTCGTAGCCCCTTCGCTGATCTGTTCGCCACTGATGATTCGGGACAAGACTTTCGGCGTTTTGAGTGTCAGAAAGAAGAAAGACCGGGGATCTTTCGCCCAGAAAGATCTTAATTATGTCGTCAGCCTCTGTAAAAGGGCGTCTTTGAACCTTGAGAACAAGATGCTCTATGAGAGCCTCTACGTCAATGTTCTGGACACCTTTAAGGCCCTGATCTCCTCTATTCAGGTTCGGGATCAGTACACGGAAGATCATTCGTTGCGAGTTACGAAGCTTGCTGTACGTCTTGCCAGGGGGATGGGATGTTCAAGTGGCGAGATAGAATCCCTGAAGATATCGGGGTCGCTTCACGACCTTGGTAAGGTGGCCATACCTGATAATGTGCTGCTTAAGCCTGACCGCCTTACCAATGAAGAATATGAGATCATCAAGCAGCATCCGGACACAGGAGAAAGGATTCTCAAGCCGGTCGCCATTTTTGAACGGGAGCGCACCATTATCCGGCATCATCACGAACGCTGGGACGGGAGGGGCTATCCTGCAGGTTTATCAGGAGAAGACATTCCGCTGCTCTCAAGGATTCTTGCCATGACCGATACCTTTGACGCGATTACCAACAATCGGCCTTATCGACAGGCCCAGAGCGTAGACGCAGCGGTAGCGGAAATCAAAAAAAACCGTGGTACCCAGTTCGATCCCCTCGTGACGGACCACTTCCTGAAAATTCTGTAAAAATCGAGAACCTAAGATTCAGTCCGCTCCACTCTTCTCTTCATATTTCAGCTTGGCACAATAATTGTAGATCAAAGACAGTCATTTCCCCCCAGGAGGATTCTGTGTATATAGCAGGAAAAGCCGGACAAGTAGTCAGACCGGAAGAGATGAAGGATATCCGAAAGGATTATTTTGAGCCGGAAAAGTCAAAGCGTCAATCCCTCTTTAATCAGATGATCAGTGACATGGGGCTTAGGAAAGAGATAGGTTTCATGAGGAGCGAAAATGCACCGCCTACTCGCGAAGAAATCAAGAAGCTCATTGAAGTGATACAGTTGAAGCTTTACGACTATATTGCCCGGCTCGATTCCGAATCGGAAGGAACCGACCGTTTCGCGCTGCCCACGCTGCTCATGACCGGGAGTCCTTCCACGAGAATTAAGGAAAATATCACAGCGTCAAAAAATGAACATGTAAAAATAAATGCTGGACAGGAGAAACCAAGGTCTGGTCTTGACGAAATAATTCAACAGGCGTCAGCTAAATATGGAGTGGACGAAAATCTGATTCACAGCGTCGTCAAGATGGAAAGTAATTACAACCCTGCGGCCACATCGCCCAAGGGGGCCATGGGGCTCATGCAGTTAATGCCCGGAACGGCAAAGGATCTGGATGTCCAGAGGCCTTACGATCCAGAAGAGAACATTATGGGGGGAACGCGTTACCTTAAAGGGTTGCTGGATCGTTATCATGGCGATGTCTCTCTGAGCCTGGCCGCTTATAACTGGGGGATGGGAAACGTCGAAAAACGACTCGAAAAAATGCCCCTGGAAACGAAAAATTACGTCACCAGGGTCATGCAGTATTATCAGGATGCCAAGGCATAAATGGGGTCAGACTTACTTATTGACATTTAAGGTTCTCAAATGTCAATAAGTAAGTCTGACCCCGTGCTGCTGACCCCAGTCAACAAGATCGGCAAGGGAACGTTGTGCGTACTCTTTGCCCCGCTCTCTTTTCTTAATCTTTATCTCCAAAGGACGAAAAATACCGTGATTGATATTCATGGGCTGAAATTCCTTCTTCGCCGGCGTGGTGATGAAGCGGATCAGGGCTCCCAGGGCCGTCGTGTCCGGCGGCGACAGTAGCTCCTTGTCTTCGAGAAGGTATGAGATGCTGAGACCGGAAAAAAGTCCCATGGCGGCGGATTCCACATACCCTTCCACGCCCGCCAATTGACCGGCAAAGAATAACCGTGGATGGGTAAGGAGTTGCAGGCGTTCATTGAGCAGGGCAGGGGAATGGATGAATGTATTACGGTGAATGCTTCCATAGCGGGCGAATTCCGCATTTTCCAGGCCGGGTATCATTCTGAAGATGCGGCGCTGTTCCGGCCAGGTTAATTTGGTCTGGAAACCGACCATATTGAGCAGGGTTCCGGACTGGTTCTCCTTACGCAGTTGGACAACGGCATGAGGTTGCCGTCCGGTCCGCGGGTCCGTCAGGCCGACTGGTTTCATGGGACCAAAAAGCAGGGTAAGATCGCCGCGCTCGGCCAGGATTTCTATGGGAAGACAGCCTTCAAAATAGCGAGGTTTTTCGAAGTCCCGGAGGGAGACCTTGTCGGCGTTGAGCACCACCTCCCGAAAGGAGGTATAGGTTGGTTCATCGAGGGGACAATTGAGGTAATCTCCGTCTCCTTCCTGATAGCGGGACGCCCAGAATGTCTTGGCCGCGTCGATGGAATCGGCGGTCACAATCGGCGAAATGGCGTCATAAAAGTAGAGATAGTCGCTGCCGGTAAGACTCTGGATCTCCCTGGCCAAGGCGTCGGATGTGAGGGGGCCGGTTGCGATCAAGACCGGGCCGGACCGGGGGATTTCCTCAACCTCCTGATGGACCAGCCGAAAGCGATCGCCAAAGCCCAACAGTTTATCCTGAATGTATTCCGAAAACCGACGGCGGTCCACAGCCAGCGACTTGCCCGCCGGCACCGCGGTTTTGTCCGCCCCCTCCATAAAGAGCGATCCCAGACAGCGCAGCTCTTGTTTCAGGAGACCTACGGCGCTTTCCAGGGCATTGGAGCGCAGGGAATTGCTGCAGACCAGTTCGGAAAGGAGGGGCGAGGTATGGGCCGGGGAAAAGCGTTCCGGTTTCATCTCATACATAGTCACGCGGCAGCCCCGGTTCAGCAACTGCCAGGCTGCTTCACAGCCGGCAAGCCCGCCGCCGATGACGGTTACCTCGTTATCAACCCTCATTTCTCGTCAGGTCTGCCTTGTAACGGCAATCCTTGCGGAGGCACTGTTTTACCTCCCCGGCTTTGGTTCGTTTTTCCACAAGAAAGGGGGCGCCGCACTGGGGACAGGGCTCAGGCAGAGGTCGATACCACATGGCGAATTTGCAGGTTGGGTATTTAGTGCACCCAAAGAATGTTTTGCCGGTTTTCGAACGCCTTTCGGAAAGGAATCCGGCACAGCCTTCTTCCGGACAGGGGACGCCAAGATGAACGTTAAGGATGGCCTTGCATTCCGGATAGCCGGTGCAACCGAGGAACTTGCCGAAACGTCCCTCCTTCTGGGCCATGGGTTTCCCGCATTTTTCACAGAGGGTGTCGGTGATAATCACCTCCGCTTTCGGACGGTCGCTTCCATCACCTGCCACAATTTTAACCGTGTTCTTACACTCCGGATAACCGGAGCAGGCCATAAACTTGCCGAATCTTCCCGCTTTGAGGACCATGGGTTTCCCACATTTTTCACAGTTGACATCAGGCGCGGTCTTTTCATCCGCGGTCCCTTGACCATTGCCTTCCTCGGGGAGATTCATGGTGTTTTTACAGGCCGGATAATTGGTACAGGCGATAAAACGGCCATTCTTTCCCCATTTGATGGACATGGGGCTCCCGCATTTCTCGCAGATCATGTCGGTGGGAATACCCTTGCCTTTGAGGCTCTTCATGTTTTCTGACGCCGCTTTGAGTTCCCTCGAAAAGTCTTCATAAAAGTCCTTGAGGGTGCCGATGCGGTCGGTCTTCCCCTCTTCGATCAGATCCAGACGGCTTTCCAGAGAGGCAGTGAAGGTCACATCGAGGATCTTGGGGAAGTTTTCCACCAGTAAACCGGTTACCAGCATTCCCAGATCCGTAGGGCGAAATTTACCTTTTTCCATGAGCACGTATTCCCGGTCCTGAATGGTGCTGAGGATTGTTGCGTAGGTGCTGGGACGTCCGATGCCTTTCTCTTCGAGTTCCCGGACGAGAGACGCCTCGGAGAATCTGGGGGGCGGCTGGGTAAATTTTTGTTCAGGGGTCAAGGCAAGGAGGTGTAAAATCTCGCCTACTGCCAGGTCGGGGAGGATCTTTCCCATTTCTTCGTCCGGATCGGCGCCGTTGTCTTCTTTTCCTTCCCGATACACCTCCATATAGCCCGAAAATTTCATGATGGAACCCTGGGCGCGGAAGAGACAGGAACCGGCCGTGATTTCGATAACGGTCTGATCGAAGACAGCCGGGGACATCTGACTGGCAATAAAGCGGTTCCAGATCAGCAGATACAGTTTGAACTGATCCGGGCTGAGATGTTGTTTGATATCCCCGGGACGGTGGAGCATCGAAGAGGGTCTGACGGCCTCATGGGCGTCTTGGGCAGAGGCGCTGTTCTTGAATAAACGAGGTTTGGGAGGGAGATAGGACGGATCATAAGCGGCCTGGATATATTTCCTGACTTCTTGCAGCGCCTCCTCCGAAATACGCATGGAGTCCGTTCGCATGTAGGTAATGAGCCCTACCGATCCTTCGGCCCCTAATTCGATACCTTCATATAGTTGTTGCGCCACAGTCATCGTTTTCTTGGCGGAAAAACGCAGCCAGCGGGAGGCTTCCTGCTGGAGTTTGCTCGTTGTAAAGGGCGGCAAGGGGGAACGCCTGACTTCCTTCTTGTCCACCTTGGCGACGACAAAAGCCTGTCGGCCCAAGTCTTCAAGCACCTGGGTTGATTGCTCACCATTGGTGACCTTTGCTTTTTTATTGTCTATTTTCGTAAGTTTGGCTTCAAAGACCGGTGGCTTGTTCCCCTCCAAAGAGGCGGTGATAGTCCAGAATTCCTCGGAAATAAAGCTGTTGATCTCGTTTTCCCGATCGACGACGATCCGTACCGCGACGGATTGAACACGTCCGGCGCTAAGTCCCCGTCTGACCTTGTCCCAGAGGAGGGGACTGATCTTGTAGCCCACAAGACGGTCCAGGATCCGGCGGGTCTGCTGGGCCTCGTATTTCGGGAGGTTAAGTTCGAGGGGGTTTCTGATCGCCTCGAGGACGGTATTTTTGGTAAGGTCGTTGAAAAGGGCGCGATGAAGGATCTTATTCTTGCCGTTGATCTCCTGGGCGACGTGCCAGGCAATCGCCTCGCCTTCCCGATCCGGGTCGGGGGCCAGATAAATGTGCTCGGCCTTTTGAGCAGCTTTCTTTATCTCCGCCATGACTTTTTTCTTGCTGTCGACGACATTGTAACTTGGTTCAAAGCCGTTATCAACATCGATCCCCAGAGTACTCTTGGGTAAGTCCTTGACGTGACCCATGGTGGCCAGGACATTAAAATCCGCACCGAGAAATTTCTTGATCGTTTTTACTTTGGTTGGCGACTCCACAATTACTAAAGAATGGGACATAAATTCACTCCTGAAGAATATACGTTTTCCCCGACATTTGCCGGATTAGGCCCCTGAGTTCGAGATGCAAAAGCAGGGAAAGTATCTCCGAGGCTGACATGCCGGTAGTGGCGATGAGGTCATCAACGGGACGAGGTTGGGAAGACAGGTTGTTTATTAGCAGTTGCTCTTTCTCACCGAGGACTGCGTTTTGAACATCGCGACGCTGCCGGTGTTGATTGCGTATAGCCAGGGGCGGCTCATCGGTGGGTTCATCGGATGAATGTTCTGTGGGAACGGTAGGCAGGGCCGCCATTACTGGTATCGACTCCCCGGGAGAGGTTTGCGGTCCGATTTCCGCAAGAATATCATCGACATCTTCGACGAGTTTTGCCCCTTCCTTGATGAGACGGTTCGTACCTCGCGATCCTGCCTCGTCGATACTGCCCGGTACGGCAAAGACCTCTCTCCCCTGTTCCAGGGCGATTCTTGCCGTAATGAGGGAACCGCTTTTTTCGGTTGCCTCAACAACCACGACCCCCAGCGACATCCCGCTGATGATTCGGTTCCGGGCGGGAAAATTAGGAGCGTTGGGTCGCGTACCGAATGAATATTCCGAAACGACAGCGCCGCATTCGGAGATTTCGTGATAGAGGGATTCGTTCTCCGGAGGATAGATCACATCCAGGCCGGAGCCTAAAACAGCAACGGTTCTTCCTTTGACGGACAATGCGCCCCGGTGCGCCGACGCGTCGATACCTCTGGCCATACCGCTCACAATAGCGACACCGCTCAGGGCCAGTTCCCGGCAGAGTCTTTCCGTAGTATATTTGCCATAGGCGCTGGCCTTTCTTGAGCCGACCACGGCTACAGAGACGTCGAGACCACGCAGCTCGCCTTTTACATAGAGAAGAACAGGACAATCGTAAATGTGGAGGAGGCGCTGCGGAAAGAGGGGATCATGACAGGTGAGGATGGCGACATTCATCCGCACTGCCTTTTCAAGTTCCCCATCTACCTGCTCCCACTGCTTGAAATCCTTGATATGACGTGCTGTTTTTGAACCGATGCCCGATACGGTCTCAAGCAGGTGCAGGGGGGCCTTAAAAACATGCTCCGGCGTCCCGAAGCTCTGTAGCAGGCTCTTGATGCCGATGTTTCCCAGTCCCTCAACGAGCTTCAGGGCCAGCCAGTATTTGAGATTATCAGTTATGTTTGTCATCGTTTCAGCCGTCATAAAAAAAGTGGCGAAGGATATATCTCATCCCAAGGGCTGTCAAGGAATTTAACTTCAAGAATTTAACAATGACGGGGTGATCAATAACGAATTATCACGGAGGGGACAAATATTTATTGTCAGCGAAGTTGATTTCGGCTACATAGCACGCATTCATCAGGGAAGGACCCAAGAGCAGAAATATGTTGCGTAAATATCTTTGGATGTTCTTGATTTTAATTGTGGCGGTGGCGGTAGGGCCTCTTGCACAAGGAAAATGCTGGGGGGCGGCGGTTCTTCTCCATCCGGAATCCATAGCCCTGGGCGATATTGGCGCCGGGAAGTTAAAGAAAGGAATGGTCATCCTTACCTATGCCGACTCGGATCGGAAGTCATGGTCGGCAGAGGTTAACGAGGGTTGGCTATGCAAATCGGGACAGCCTTTGACAGGAATACTCGAACATGCACGGCCTTTACAGCTCAAGATATCCATGAAATCTTCCCTGGCCCCGGCGGGAGAAGACAACAATCACCATGGCCTTTACACCGTTGTCCTCAACCTTGAAGTCGATAACAGGCGTGTCATCTATCATAAGAAACTAGCCAGCGGCAATCACCGGGAAGGGGTCGTCTTGAATGTTGGGGGAGAAATAAAGGTTATCGAACTTTCTTTTCATGTGATGGAATATCCATTGGAACCGGTCTTGTCTATTTCACCCCGCCGGCTTGATTTTGGAATCCTCGGTCAAGGGCAGAAAATTATCAAGAAGATTGAGATTACCAATAGGGGCAGGCAAGCCTTAAAATGGAAGGTCAAACAAAAAAACCAAGGCCGTCAGATGGACGCTATCGATGCTCTTTCGGGACGTTACGTTTCCTTTATGCAGCCTGAAGCCCAGGGAACGGGCCAATACCGGTCGGGCAGTTCGGGAAAGGACACTGCCGAATTTACCGGCCATTGGTCGGAAGTGGAAGGTTATCCGGAAGCCCAGCAGAACAGTGTCCTGAAATACCGTTTTTCCGGTTCGGGGGTCATCCTCTATTTCTGGAAGTCGCCAGCAGCCAGTAAAATAAGCCTTTACCTCGATAATCGGATTATAGCCAATATCGACGCCTACAATGAACAGACCGTAGCCGCTGAATATCGTCTCAACGAACCAGTTGGCGCCGGAGCACATACGCTGACAATGGTCAACAATCTGGGCCGAGTCGTTATCGAGGGAATAAAGATAACCGGTAAAGAAATTTCCCGAGGAAATGGAAAGTGGATAAGAATTTATCCTGAAATAGGCGTTACCACAAGGGAGATCGACTATCTTCATGTGTCTGTCGATACTGCCCGCTTGCCGCCGGGGACTTATGGATATGTCCTGAACGTAGAATCGAACGGCGGTGAAGCGGCTATCGAACTCTATGCCGAGGTATCGCTGGAAACGGGTTTGAAAATACTGGATGTTTACCGGTACAGCTTCGGGAACGATGTCCTTCTCAGCACTAATCCTCAGGGAGAGGCAAAGACGGCTTATTTTCGTGATTATCGGAAGCAGGGAATAGCTTTCAAGCTCTTTAGTCCTGGAACCCCGGGGACAACCGAGTTTTATAGATGGTACAATCCTTACAGACAATTGCATTTCTATTCATACGAGGCAAACGGTGAGGGGAAATTATCTCGGGAATATGTATTTGAGGGCGCCATCGGCAATATTGCCACCAGCCGCTTGCCCCATACACGCGAATTGTACCGCTGGCAGCATCCGTCAACAGGCCAATATTTTTTCTCTACCGATCCGAGAGGAGAAGGCGCACAAAAAAGAGGATATAAATACAATGGCATTGCTGGATTTGTCAGATAAATGGACATTGCCATAAAAGCAATGGGATTGGCGCTTGACAAAAAATGTCAAAAGAGATATTAGCCTCCCTCTTTTATATAAGCGTGCGCCTGTAGCTCAGCTGGATAGAGCAACGGACTTCTAATCCGTGGGTCGAGAGTTCGAATCCCTCCAGGCGTACCAGAGAATATGGTGGGTGTAGCTCAGTTGGTTAGAGTGCCGGGTTGTGGCCCCGGAGGTCGAGGGTTCAAATCCCTTCACTCACCCCATTGACTGAATTAAAAGGCGCCTGTAGCTCAGTTGGATAGAGTCGCAGACTTCGAATCTGTTGGTCGTACGTTCGAGTCGTACCAGGCGCGCCAGATAACAAATATTTGTTTTT
>JAPLJZ010000228.1 GCA_026388335.1 Deltaproteobacteria bacterium | reverse complement strand
CCTCGCAGATGACGGACGGGGCGGCTTTTTCACTGCTCATGACGGCGGAGAAGGCCAAGTCTCTTGGTCTGAAACCGTTGGCGAAACTGTCCTACTTTGCCGTGGCCGGCTGCAAGGCCGAAGAAATGGGCGTCGGCCCGGCCTATGCCATTCCCAAGGTCCTCAAGATGGCCGGTTTGACCCCCAAAGATATCGATGTTTATGAGATCAACGAGGCCTTTGCCTGCCAGGCGATTTATTCCTGCCGGGCCATCGGGATCGAAGACCGTTATTTTGCCGGTGACGTCAACCCCAACGGCGGGGCCATCGCCCTGGGCCATCCCCTGGGCTGCACGGGGGCCAAGCTGACGGCCCAGCTCCTCCACGAACTGAAACGCCGCAAAGCCAAACGCGGCATCGTTTCCATGTGCATCGGCGGCGGCATGGGCGCGGCCGCTATCTATGAAATGCTGTAATCAACCGTAATCAACGTCTACCCCCTCCTTAAAGGCCCTCTCCAGAAATGGAGGGGGCCTTTCCTCAACCAACATGGTGGGTTAATATGCGAAGAGCAAAGAAAGAAATCAAAGACGAGACGCAGATCGACGAAATTCTCGCAAATGCCCATGTCGGCCGCTTGGGAACTACGGGCAAGGATGGCTATCCCATGATAAAGCCTCTGAATTTCTTCCACACCGGCGAGCATATCTATTTTCACAGCGCCACCGAAGGGGAAAAGATCGAGGACATTCTGCGGGATAACCGTGTCTGTTTCGAAGTCGATGTGCCACTTCGCTATGTAAAGGCAAAAGGAAATCCTTGCACAGCCTTTTACCATTATCGAAGCGTCATCCTCAAAGGCAGAGCCGAAATAATTAATGACGACAAAGAAAAGCGCATGGCCCTGAAAGCCTTGATGGAAAAATATCAGCCTGGGGGAGGATACGACGATTTTCCGGAGGAAAAACTCGCCATCACTGCCGTTATCCGGATCGATATCGAGGCGATGACGGGGAAGGAAGACATTACGGAACGGTAACAAAGAGGTTCATCCATCTTAAACGAATGTTTCACGAATATACAACTTCCTGAAATGTTGTTTCTCCTAATCTGCCCACTCATGCAACCTTTCAAATCGTAATTGTTACTACTTTAATCAAGAAAGGCAGAGCAATCGACCTTGCCTTCTGTTTTCTGTATTTATCCTGATAAATTATCCTTGACATGTTGATTGTTCAACTATATGCTGCTCAACAGTTGAGCATTGATAAATGGGGGTCTTATGAAATCTGACGATCGTTTAATCTATATCTTGTCGATGGCTAAACAAACTCTGACAGATTATACAAATAGCTCACTATCAAAAGCGGGGGTGAAAGTGACTATTGCCCAGGCCGGAATCCTTTTTCTTCTAAAGCAGAAAGACAGGCGAAACATGTCGGAACTTGGACAAATATTTAAAATTGATAAATCTGCTGTGACACATCTGATCGATCGGTTGGAAAAAAACGGGTTCGTTGAACGGCAGGTTCAAGAGGGGAATCGTAGGGCCTTCCTAATTCACATTACTCCCAGTGGACTTAAAGAGGCAGAAAGGGCAATTAAGATTGCCAGAGATGTCAATGAGGAAGTCAAAATATGTTTCACATCACAGGAGGTAGAATCTTTTAAAAAAGTCCTGAATGGGATTTTAGGGAAGTTCAAACCTGCTAAATGACTTGAGCAAAGGAGAGCTATTTGATGGATAAATTATCACAAGTCGTAAAAGCCTTTACTGTGCAATCAGGTGCGCAAATAGTTGGTATAGCTTCTGCTGAAGTGATGAATCAGTTTGCCCTGGATAATCAAAAACCCGAACAAAACCTCCCTGGAGCTAAAACCGTAATTTCGTTCGGGATCAGGATTTTAGATTCCATTTTCAAGACACCCAATATTAGGATATCCAGATTCAGTTATATGTATCTTCATGATCAACTGGACAAGATCGCTTGGAAGGTGGCAACCCACTTGGAGGAAATTGGGTATGATTCTATTCCGATACCATCACTCGGACCTGTGGAGTTGATGGAAAGAGGTGGGATTTCAGGAGATATTTCTCATCGTCATGCAGCAGTTCAGGCTGGATTGGGTCGCATTGGATTAAGCCATCACTTCCTCCATCCTGTTTTTGGTCCTTGAGTTCGCCTGAGTTCCGTATTAACAACTGCTCCGCTTATAGCGGATGAACCAATGAAAAATGAGGTGTGTCTCGGTGAGAAATGCAGCATATGCGTCAAATCTTGTCCCGGTCAGGCACTTCAGAAAAAGTTTGGAGTCAAATCCTGCTTGTCTGTTACACATAAGTACAACCTTTATGGTCTGCTAACGCATATAGCTCGGATCCTGGATACCAGCGATCAAGAGGAGAGAAAAAAGCTTATCTTTGACAGGACTTTCAGCGAAATCTACATGAGCCTTCGGACAGGAGATCCTCCTTTCCGCATAAAGTGCGTCGAGGTATGCCCTATAGGTAAGAAAAAGGCAGCCGTTAATCAACATCCAAGTGAGAAATCACCGTATTAAAACAATAGGGAGGAACAAATGATAGTAACCGCTAAAGAAGCCAGGAAGAGAAGTTTTTTGGGTGTAGATTTTGTAGTCCTGTCCAATGGACCGGATACGATGGTTACAAAAATGCTGTACAAAAAAGAAGATAACGTTCCCTTCCATAAGCATCCAAACGAGCAAAGTGGTTATGTTATATCAGGAATATACAGAATTCAATTTGGCGATTACAATCAGGAAATAGGGCCCGGAGACACATATTCCATTCCAAAAAATATTGAGCATAAAATTGAGATAATTGATCCTGGGGAAGTAGTGGATTTCTTCTCCCCGCCGCGCGCGGATTATTTATGAAAGGCATCAAGAAAGAAGGAGTCTAAAATGACAAGCATGAGGAATAAAGCCATAAAAGGAATCATGGAGGGTGATATATTTTCATTTTCCCGCACGTTCACGGAAAATGATGTGATACAGTTTGCAGATACATCCATGGACTACAACCCCATTCATTTAGAGGATCGATTCGCGAAGGTAAAGAACTTCAAGAGCAGAATATGCCATGGGCTTCTTGTGGGAAGCATGCTCACCGCAATTGGAGGTCAAATGGGGTTCCTCGCCTCATATATGGACTTTGTATTCAAAAAGCCTGTCTATATTGGAGATACAGTGAGCTGTCGTTGGACCTTTACGGAAATCGACGAGAGAGGATGGGCTAAGGTAGAGGTGGAATTTAATAATCAAGATGGGGTAATTGTGCTTACAGCAACTGTTAAGGGAATCATCCCGGGCAGTATGGAAAGGGCAGTTATGAATACCATGATTGAAGAGGGAGACCCAACTAATAATCTTTCTCAGAAACTGTAGCGTATTGTATTATGAAGATTGCTGGGCCATCTTGGTCAGGCTTAGTTTCAATCAGTAATGCTCGGTTCCTAAACTGTGCCACCACCCAATAGTTGTAGATGTAACCGCCGTTGGAAATTGTTACACAGTCACCGAATAAGCGTATAGTTAAGTTCTATTGATCCTCAATAATTTCACGCGCCCCCCGATAAGGCCTGGTGGATCGCCTGGGCGGCCTTGCGTCCCGCCCCCATGGCCAGGATGACGGTGGCGGAACCGGTGACGATGTCTCCCCCGGCATAGACACCGCGGCGGGTTGTCTCTCCCGATTCTCCCTTGGTGATGATATAGCCCCTTCTGTTCGTCTCCAGCCCCGGCGTCGTGGACGACACGATGGGGTTAGCCATCGTCCCGACAGCTACAACGACCGTATCCACATCAATAATAAACTCCGAGCCCGGCATGGGAACGGGGCTGCGGCGGCCTGAGGCGTCCGGTTCTCCCAGCTCCATCCGGATGCACCTGACCCCGGTGACCCAACCGTCCTTACTGCCCAGGTATTCGACAGGATTGGTCAGAAGGAGGAACTGGACCCCCTCTTCCCTCGCATGATGGACCTCTTCCTTCCGGGCGGGCATCTCTACCTCGCTACGCCGGTAAATGATGTAGGCATTGTCCGCCCCCAGGCGCAGGGCCGTCCGGACCGAGTCCATGGCCACGTTGCCGCCGCCGACAACGGCGACATTCTTTCCCCGGACGATGGGCGTATCGTATTCAGGAAACCGGTAGGCCTTCATGAGGTTTGACCGGGTCAGGTATTCATTGGCTGAGTAAATTCCACTCATATTTTCCCCGGGGATATCCATGAAAACGGGGGCGCCGGCGCCAACACCGATATAGACGGCGTCAAAACCTTCTGCAAAGAGTTCATCTATCGTTTTCAAACGACCGATGACGGCGTTGGTGACAACCTTAACCCCGAGTTTCTTGAGATAATCAACCTCAGCCTCCACGATGGCCTTGGGGAGGCGGAATTCAGGAATTCCGTATATCAGCACGCCTCCCGCTTTGTGAAGGGCTTCGAAGACAGTAATATCATAACCGAGCTTGACGAGATCACCGGCGATGGTCAGCCCCGAAGGTCCGGCGCCGATGACGGCGACCTTTTTCCCGTTTGGGGATGCAACCGCCGGGATATTCACGGCACCCTGGTCTCTTTCGTAATCGGCGGCAAATCTCTCCAGGCGGCCGATGGCTACGGGTTCCCCCTTCTTGCCCAGGATACAGGTCTTCTCACACTGGTCTTCCTGGGGGCAGACGCGGCCGCAAACGGCGGGGAGACAATTTGTTTCCTTCAGGGTCCGGGCGGCCCCAATAAAATCGCCCTCGGCAATCTGCTTAATGAACTCCGGGATCCGGACATCAACCGGGCAGCCGTCCACGCATCCCGGCTTCTTGCACTGGATGCAGCGCCTCGCTTCCAGGATGGCTGTCTCCGGTGGATAACCGCAAGGCACTTCGTTGAAATTCTTGACCCTGTCCCCGGGTTCCTGCTCCGGCATCGCCTGGCGGGGTATTTTTTCTTTCTTAGGCTTGGTTTCTGTATCAGTCATATTCATTCCGCCTCAGTTTCCTTGCCACCCACACCGGTGCCGTTCATAGGACTGACCTTCCTGTTCGCAATACATGCGCAGGCGGTTGGTCAATAAATCAAAATCAACCTGGTGACCATCGAATTCAGGTCCGTCCACACAGGTAAATTTCGTCTTCCCTCCCACGGAAACCCGGCAGGCTCCGCACATCCCCGTGGCGTCCACCATAATGGCGTTAAGACTCACGATCGTCTTGATTCCGTAAGGACGGGTCAGGTTGGCAATGGCCTTCATCATCGGGACCGGACCAATGGCATAGACCCGGTCGATCTTCTCCCCGCCGTCGATAATCTTCTGTAGATAATCTTCTGTAGTACATTGCTGACGAAACCATGGACCCCATAACTGCCGTCATCGGTGGTCACGATCAGTTCATTGCTCGCTGCTTTCATTTCTTCTTCCAGGATAATCAGGGACTGGGTCCGGGCGCCGATGATGGAGGTTACCCGGTTGCCGGCGTCCTTGAGGGCCTTCGTAATGGGATAGATGACGCCCACCCCCACCCCGCCGCCGATACAGACGACATGGCCGTGGTTTTCTATTTCCGTCGGGTTGCCAAGCGGTCCCTGAACATCCTGAATATCATCGCCGACCTTCAGGGCTGCCATCAGCGCCGTCGTCTTGCCCACAATCTGGAAAATGATGGTAATGGTTCCCTGCTCCCCATTCGAATCAACGATGGTCAGAGGGATCCGCTCCCCCTGCTCGTTAACCTTGAGGATTACGAACTGGCCGGCCTTACGCTTCCTGGCAATCTCCGGCGCTAAAATG
>JAPLJZ010000238.1 GCA_026388335.1 Deltaproteobacteria bacterium | reverse complement strand
TAGTGTCGATAAGCAATTTATTTCGGACCGGTTTGCGCTCCTCAAGGAATTAAGGCAACAGGGTTATTTCAAGCGATGGGCTGCCTCTGTTTCAGCCGATTTCTTCCTCAATGACGAAAACATAGCGCAAGCACGAGAAACCGGATGCATGGCCTTGTTCACCGGCATTGAAACCTTTGACCGTCAGAGCCTGATCAATTTCAATAAACGACAGAACACCATGCAGTCCCAGGTGGAAATGATCCGCAAATGTCTTACCGCGGGAATCATGTTCTACTATGGCATTGTCTTCGATATCGCCAATCGCAGTCTTGCTGAGCTTCACGACGAGATTGACTACATCGTTCATACCCCGGCCATTACCCTGCCGTGCTACATGACGCTGGCTATCCCCATGCTCGGAACGCCATTCTTCCGGGAATGCCTGGAAAGGCGTCTGATTCTCCCCAATGTCAAGATTCGGGATCTGGACGCTTTTACCATCACCTTGAAGCCCAAAGACCCTCTTTCGGAAGTAGCGGAATTCGCAAAAAACCTTTCTCGTATGAGAGGTTATCGAGGAAAGGTGATTGATCACGCGAGACAATTTATCGCCGGGTATTGGAAAGAAATACCTATCCGGACGATGATGATGGCTTTGTATAACAGCTGGCAATTATGCGCTCCCTGGCCCGCGGCAATCAGATTATCGGAAATACGCAGCCTTGCCGAAAAGAATCTGCGGCCTGGCCGGCGCACCTTTATCGGCCCTACGGAACCTCCTGATTATTTGTACACGCCGACGATGCCCGTTGACCCTCGTTACCGGCATTATTTTAACCCGACCATGCTTACCGACGGCGAGGGAAACCTCTCGGAGAGCCTACGGCAAGACCTGTCACCGACAAGCAGGAGACTCTACACATGAACACCACATACGATGAACTCATCAAGGAATTAACGGCAAAGATATGGCCGGGCCTCGACTGGAAAATAATCAAATGCCAGGTCAGCCAGGAAAGCGGATTCAATCCGGAGGCCGTTTCTTCTTGTGGGGCGAGGGGGCTCCTTCAGCTCATGCCAGCCACGGCAAGGGAAATGGGTGTCGCCCTGGCCGACCATCTTTTCTACCCGGAAACCAATCTGATCGCGGGGATCAAGTATCTCAAGATTCAATATGACCGCTTCCGGGAGATTCCCGATCATGGGGAGAGGGTAAAGTTTGCCCTTGCCGCATACAATGGCGGGCGGGGGTATATCAACAAAGCTCTCAAAATAGCGAAGACAGAAACGCCGACCTGGACGAACTGGAACAGCCTGAGCGCGTATCTCAAGCACCCGCTTTGCAAAGTCGGGAGAAAACGCCCCGACCACAGGCAGATCACGGATTATGTCAAAAGGATATGGACCGGCTATCTTGGCGAAGACCCTGAAGGACATGAGCAGAAAAGCATAAACGAGAAGGTCGCGTAATATGATGCGAGCACACGAGCAACGAAGATACGACATCCCTTTCAATGGTGAACGCAGGCCAATTATTCTTGATCTGGTTTTTGCTGGGGATGAGGAAACAGCAAAAAAATATGATCACATAATCAAACCGACAGTGGAAACGTTAGTGGTAAGCGAAGAGAAGTTCAGGCATATTTTTGAGTCTGCCAACGATGCAATGATGGTTATGGATCAGAGTGTTATCACTGATTGTAATGCCCAGGCCATGGAGATGTTTGGTTACGCCAGGGAACAGATCATCGGACTGACTCCATGCCGTTTATCCCCGGACATTCAGCCGGATGGAGAGGAGTCCATCCACAGTATCACGAATTATGTCGCCAAGGCGTACGACGGGCAAGGGCAGATGTTTAATTGGCAGTTTGTTAGAGGGGATGAAGAACTGTTCTTCGCGGAGGTTAGCCTGAACTCGTTCCTCTCGTCCCGCCGCCGCCACATTCTGGCTGTTATCCGAGACATTACCGACATCCGTAAACAATGGGAAGAGTACAAGAACCTCTACACCAACTTGCAGGACACGTTTGTGATGGTTGCCGACCACACAGAAAAGATGAACGCACTTGGAGCGGAGAAGATGGAAGAGGTCAAAGAATCCATGGGTAAGGCGCTGGACATGATGAAAAGGAGGAGACTGGACAGTGGTAGAAGACAAGATAATCGACAGGCTGATGACGCAACAGGAAACGACACTGGCCCGTTACAGCCAGTTAGTTGATTGGTTAAATCAAACTGTTACCGAGATAGCTTCACAAATAGAAGTGAACGCTACAAGGGAAGACCTTGATAAACATCATTCAGAATCGCTGTCTGCTGTAAGGGCGCATGGAGAACGTGAAGAAAACATGATTCGGGACAGGGCTGTCGCACTGGAAGTTTTGTTGCGGGATCGATTTGCCGCCTTAGATGGTTATTTGCACATTGAGAAAGATGAGCTGATGAGTTTCTTTCGGGAAATGAAGGAACTTCATTCCAGGGAAATAGCGGGCGCAAGCTCTGAGAGCAAAGAACGCGACAGATCTCTTATGCAAAAATTGCTGTGGCTGATCTCTGTAGCAGGAATTGTCGGAAGTATCGGATTTGCGACATATGTCTGGATAAACAGGGACATTGATACCCGCATAGACAAAGGTCTCAAGGAAGTCACGGGATCGATCATCAAATCAAGGCAAGAATCGCCACGCCCCGGCGACACCTATTTCATGGTGGATGGGAATGGCAACAAGATTCCGGTGAAGGTTGATCATCCCTCAGTTGATCATCCTTCAGAAGGGAAATGAGGAGCTTAGAGAGTCACATATCACGAAAAGGGAGGTAGTATTCCATGACCGAGAACAAGGGAAAACCATCAAGGATTGCTTCGTCAGAGGAACCAGCAGGCGAAATGCCATTCAGAACTCTTGAGCAATTGTTTCTGGAAGACTTCGGCGTCCAGCTTCACAAGACAGAGGGGGAATGGACAACAGGCGAATATGATGAGGCGTGTCCCGTTGTCGAACCTGCCAAAGTGGATGCTTTTAATGCAAGCTTTCCTGAGCTGCGAACGAAAGGAACGTCACACCTTTATTATACCGACGAGGGCGGGTGTCCAGTTGTGAATGTTTCTTTTGACTGCGTTTCCGAAGATGGCAAATATTATTTTGTAATGTTCAATCCTCATACCGAACAGCAACGCCGCGTTACATTGGATAAGCACCAATCAGATTATCTTTTCACGAATACCTACGAATATGTGCCGGGCAGCGAAGGCGGCACTGAGAGCGATCTTTACGATGAAGGCGGCTCTGAGAGCGGCCTCTATGATGTCAGCGACATCATCTACGATGATCCGGGGGAGCAGGCGTATTGGCGGTGGATGAACCTTAAAGACAACGTCCCGCGTGCGGATTTTGGGGAAGGGGAGAGAAACGCTTTCCTCGCGCCCCCGACCTGCTACAATCCCGACACCCAGCAGCCATACACCCGGCAGGAATGGATTGATTACCTGTGGACGGAACTATTTCAGCCTGTCACAAAAGAGTTCATGGAAGACCCTGCATACTTGGGAGCATCCTTTGCTCTTATCTTTGGCGAGTTATATCCAACGCTTGCATCTGAATTCTATCCTACCAACCCGATGACGGGCGGGGCATGGACTGAAGACGAGTGGGATCTGTTCTGTGCAGGCTTTCTGGCTCCCCCTCTCGACTATGAGGCTGTTTACAGAGAATCAACCGCATTCAAAGAAAACGTATTCACGAAATGGGAAGAGATCAAGGCTGCCTACCCGGACGGTTTTGGCTATAGCCTTAACTTTATTCTCAGGCCAACAACTTTTAATCCCAATACCGGGCGCCCTTACACCCGGCAAGATTGGATTGATTATGTATGTTCAGAGCTTATCGATAGAGAAACAGGACGGGAAATTGAGAACGCATATGTTCTTGGGGGGATGTACGGGCGGGTGTACGGAGCTGATCATCCGGCTGTGATCGATAAGTTCTTCTCATGGTGCCCGATGTCGGAAGATGGGAGCTTCTACAGTGTGGACAGATATGCGCAACGTAGATTCCTGGATGAAGGCCGCGTGACTTATCCCCTGACAATTGAAGAGGCATGGAAGGAAGCCACGGATTACGTCGAGCCAATCATAGTGCCGGAATCGCCGCAACCCAGCCCGACTGACCCACCGCCTCCTCCTCCGAAGCCCAAGACAGACATCGAGGAGGTTTTTGCGAAGCTGGGGCAGGGGATCAGGTTTAACAAGGGCCTCAATGAGCTGGTCGCAAAGAAAATGGGGATCTCCGTCAAGGCGGCCAAGCAACAGGTGGATACTGTCCTTGGAGCGGCATCAGACATCTGGAGCGTCGCCGGGTCACTGAGGCTGTATCAATTTGGCACGTTTGGCATCAGGCCTAGGGCAGCGCGGGTATGCACATGCTTTGGAAAGTCCTACCGCCTCCCCAAGACGGTGAAAATGGCATTCAAGACAAGCAAGGCAGTGAAGAACAAGATCGGCGTTCTTGTAGGCATACCCACCGTGGCGGGGAAGGCCCGGGCGATTGCTGCCATGGAAAAGACAGACCAGGAGCAAACCAAAGCGAGGAGGATAATCATGGGAACAGCAAAGAAAGCGGCAAAAAAGGGCAGGGGGAAGGCGCCTGCAAAGGCAACGAAGAAAACAGCGGCACCCGGGAAGGCTGCAAAGAAACCCAAGAAGTAAGAACATCTATCGAGAAAAGGAGGAAACACAAATGACAGCAGAATTAAAAAAGGAAGTGGAAGTACCGACCATGGAGGCAACATCGCCCGTGACGGCTGAACAGGCCACGAATGCAGCAGCGCCCGCCGCAACCACGGCGCCCGCGATTGCGGCGACTGAACAGGTTGCAGGTGCAGCAGCGGCCACGGCGACTGAGGCAACTGAAGAGGCGACAGAGGACAGCAAGCCGGATACCTCAAAGGCAATCCTGGTCAAACTTATCGCCCATGCGGGCGGAGTCTCTCTTGTCGCGGCCAGAGAACAGCTCACCAACGTACTGACGGCGATAGAGGATGCCATCATCATGCATGGGCGTCTGTCCATCGTTGGTCTCGGAACCTTCCGCGTGAAGGAAGTTTCTGCCAGAACTGGCAGGAATCCGAGCACCGGTGAGGCTATCTCGATCCCCAAATCAGCGAGGATTTCCTTCAAGGCGGGCAAGGCGATCAAGGCCAAGCTCATCACTGCCGCCTGTGGTTCACAGGAATCAAGGGCAAAAGCGATCACCGACCACCAGGCAGTTAAGGATGCCAGGAAGGCAACAATGAAGGCTCTTGCCAGGAAGAAGGCAGGGAAGAGGCCGAAGGCGTAAAAAACACGATAGCCTTGAGGAATCAGGTCTATCGACACATTCACAATCAAATTAAGGAGGTAACAGGTTATGGCTGCAAAGAAGAAGATTGCAAAAAAGATCGTAAAGAAGATCGCAAAGAAAACAGCAGTGAAGAAGGTTGTTAAGAAACAGGTAGCGAAAAGCACAATCAGCGCTGCGCAAAGGGCTGGTGAGGAAGCGTCTGCAGCGACGACAATAGCTACAGCGCCGGAAATGATTGGTGCGGGAAAGGATGTGCTCTACCGGCTCGTAGCATCGGAATCCGGAACGTCCCTCATCCAGGCAAAAGCGAACGTCAACGCCGTCCTTGGGGCAATTGTGAACATCCTGCTTGCCCAGGGTAAAGGCGATAAGCCGAAACTGTCCCTTTCCGAGTTCGGCAC
>JAPLJZ010000145.1 GCA_026388335.1 Deltaproteobacteria bacterium | reverse complement strand
GAACACCAAAGAAGTAGCCAAGTATCTTAATATCAACGACAAACAGGTTTATGCCCTGATCCGGGAAGGGGGAATACCTGCAACTCGCGCCACAGGGAAGTGGATTTTCCCGAAGAAGCTGATCGATGAATGGATTGAAACCACGGCCCGCGATGGTTTGTCCCAGGCCCGCCAGAAAAGCGCCGCCGTCTCCGGGGCTCTCCTCGCGGCGGGGAGCAACGACCCTATTCTGGACATCCTCCAGACGACGCTGCGGAGAAGGCACCCCGATTTATATATTTTTTCCGCCAATACGGGGAGTACGGAGGGACTGGCAGCCCTGAATATGGGCTATACGGACATTGCCTGGTCGCACCTGTGGGATCCGGAAAGCGGACAATATAACACACCCTTTCTGTCCTCTCGTCTTCCCCGGATCGACGCCGTCGTAGTCAACCTGTTCCACCGGGATCTTGGTTTGCTCTTCGCCGCGGATAACCCCCTGAACATCAGGAATATCGAAGACCTGCAACGACCGGGCATCCGCTTCGTCAACCGCCAGGAGGGATCAGGAACCCGCCTGCTCATTGACTATCATCTAAAAAAGGCCGGAATCAGCACGGGCGGAATTATTGGTTATGAAAACGAGGTCTTTACCCATATCGAGGTCGGCCTGGCCATCCTCTCCGGTCAGGCTGATGTGGGAATGGCCACCGGAGCTGTTTCCCGGATGCTTGGACTTTCGTTTCTTCCCGTCACCAAAGAGCGATTCGATATGATCCTTGATAAAAAAACCTTCTTTGAAAAAGGCGTTCAGAGTTTCATCGATACGATAAGATCCGATGCATTCCGCAAAGGCGTCGAGAAGCTGGGGCATTACGATTTTTGTGATTCAGGAAAGATCCTCCATACGAGGAACTGAAGAGGAGAACTAATAAGGGGAGGCTGCATATGAAAAAACGGTTATTGCTGTTGCTCTTGATCCTGGTGATGGCGCTGCCGGGGCCGCTCGGGGCGAAGGACAAGAAATTTATCCTCATGGCCTCAACCATCGGCCCTATTGATGCCGGCATCGTCGGGGTTCTGGAAGCAGGGTTTGAAAAAGATACGGGCATCCGGGTCCGTCACGTCGGCGCCGGAACGGGGGCGGCATTAAATATCGCCAGAAAGTGCAATATTGATCTGGTTATGGTACATGCCAAGGCCCTGGAAGAAAAATTTATCTCCGAGGGATATGGCACACAGCGGATTCCCCTCATGTACAACGACTTTGTCATCGTAGGACCCGTGAACGACCCCGCCGGCATCAAGGGCATGAAGACAGCTAAGGAAGCCTTGAAAAAGATCGCCGACACGGGAGTGTTGTTTATTACCAGGGGCGACAAATCGGGCACCCATATCGCGGAAGTGGACCTTTGGAAGGCGGCGGGGATCAAACCGTCCGGTCCCTGGTACATGACTTATGAAAAAGGCGCCGAAGGAAACGCGCCCACCCTCCGTTTCACCGATCAGAAAGGGGCCTATACGGTAATCGACCGGGCGACAGTACTGGCTATGAAAAAAGACATCAAAATCGAGATCCTTGTCGCCGGCGACGAAGCACTGCTGAACCGCATCTCCCTGATACCCGTAAATCCCCAGAAATGTCCCCAGGCCAATCTGAAAGAGTCCATGATTTTCGTGAAATGGTTGACGGACCCGAAAAAGGGGCAGAAGGTCATTCAAACTTTCGGGGTTAAGGAATATGGGAATCCCATGTTCTTTCCCGATTCCATTCAATGGCGAAAAAGTCAGGGCATTAACTAGGGGCATTCGGCACGAAACCTGGAACAATTAGAAGCATGTGAATTATGGGGGCAGATTTCAAAACTATCCCCCCTTACTCTAATACGGAGGACAGCATATGAAGAGATTAACGTGGGCATTTTTCTCAATTTTTGTTCTATTGACACTTGCCGGCCTAAGCACAGCGGACGCCACCCCGGCCCAACCTAAACAGAAAAATATCATTCTGGCCACCACCACCAGCACCCAGGATACGGGTCTGCTGGACGTTCTCATTCCGATCTTTGAAAAGAAGACCGGTTATTTTGTCAAGACCATCGCCGTCGGTTCCGGTCAGGCCATGACCATGGGGGCCAAGGGAGAGGCAGATGTCCTGCTGGTCCACTCCCAGGCGGCGGAAAAGAAATTCATGGCCGACGGTAACGGCGTTAATCGCCGTCTGGTCATGCACAATGATTTTATCATCGTCGGACCGCCATCAGACCCGGCGACGATCAGGCAATCAAAAAAGGCGGCAGAGGGATTTAAAAAGATCTCCCTGAGTAAAGCCCTGTTCGTCTCCCGAGGCGATAATTCAGGCACCCACGCCAAGGAAAAAGAGGTCTGGAAGGCTGCCGGG
>JAPLJZ010000037.1 GCA_026388335.1 Deltaproteobacteria bacterium | reverse complement strand
CGCCGCGAGCTGCTCCAGAGGATATTCTTTGATATAGTGGGCATTCAACCAGAGGAGCTTTTCGGGATTAAATATCGCCGCCGATTTACCAACGGTATTCAGATCGAAGAGATCAACCAGTTCGGTCAGGGAAAATATTTCCTGATCCCCGTGGGACCATCCCAACCGGACCAGATAATTAACCAGGGCTTCGGGAAGGTATCCCATGTCCTTGTAGGCCATCACCGAAGTGGCCCCATGACGCTTACTCAATCTTGCCTTGTCGGACCCCAGGATCATCGGTACATGGCCGAAATGGGGTACATCGTAACCGAGGGCCTCATAGAGTAGTATCTGGCGGGGCGTGTTGTTGACATGGTCGTCCCCGCGGAGGACATGGGTTATTCCCATCTGGGCGTCATCCACAACCACGGCGAAATTGTAAGTGGGATAGCCATCAGCCCTTTCGATCACGAGGTCATCCAACTCTTCATTACTGAAGGTAATCGCCCCTTTAATCACATCATTAACAATGGTCACCCCGTAATCAGGACAACGGAAGCGAACAACCGAATCGGCAGATCTTGTCCGTCCCTTTTCGCGGCAGGCGCCATCGTACTTGGGTTTTCTACCCGTCTGCAGGGCAACTTTTCTTTTTTCTTCGAGTTCCTCGGGAGAACAGGTACAGTAATAGGCTTTTTTTTCATCAATAAGCTTCTCAACCAATTCACGGTGGATATCGACACGCTGGGCTTGATAAAAGGGCCCCTCGTCCCATCCCAGACCGAGCCAGGTCATGGCGTCAAGAATCGCCTGCGTTGATTCCTCTGTGGACCTTATCTGGTCCGTGTCCTCAATACGCAGGATGAACTTACCCTGGCGATGACGGGCGTAAAGCCAATTGAACAGGGCGGTCCTTGCCCCCCCGACATGCAGATACCCCGTTGGCGATGGGGCAAATCTTGTCCTGATTTCTTTATGTTGATCCATAATCACCCGCTTCTGAATAAATTGATGATGTCTTATAGGTTTGGCCGTGGATGTTTGTCAAGTCAGATTTCAAGAAATTATTCTTGACATCGCGATGATTTTATAATTTACTTCCCTACTTTATTGAACCTTATTCTTTAACGATTATAGAATCCAAAAGGCGTTCTCGAAGCAGGCATGAACGGAATGAAGCAATAGCAATGAAGATCAATATAAACACCATCCCCGAGGAAGGGCTGGACATCCAGACAACCAAAGACCGGAATTGGCTGCACACAATCTTTGGCGACGTGGGTGAAAGTGATTTTGCTCTGGACGAAATTCGCATAACATGTAACGTAAGAAAATTACAACAATCCGTTTTTTTGAATGGCGCCATTGAAACCGTCATCCATCTGACCTGTTCAAGATGTCTGGAGGCGGCTATGCTGCCTGTTAGTGCTCCTTTTCGTTATACCCTCGTGCCGACCGCCAAGTCTGAGGAGAGCCGGGAAGAAATAGAATTAAGTGAAGAGGACCTGGAATACGGTTACTATGAAGGGGATATCGTGGATTGCGATCCCCTGATTTATGAGCAAATCGTTCTCCAGATACCCATTAAGGTTCTCTGCATGGAAGATTGCCGGGGTTTGTGCCCCGACTGTGGGACAAATCTCAACCTCGAAGCATGCAACTGTCCATCGGACCGCGTCGACGAGAGATTGGCCGTTTTGAAAAAGCTGAAACTGACGTCATGAATAAACATTATTTAAGAGGATAACAACCATGCCAAACCCAGTAAAAAGACATTCCCGAACGAGGAGAAACAAGAGAAGATCCCATGATTTTCTGAGCTCACCGGCCATCTCGCTTTGTCCCCAGTGTGGTGAGAATAAAATGCCCCATCGTGCCTGTGCCAAGTGCGGCACTTACAAGGGCCGAGAAGTCCTCTCGCTCGGAAAGACAGCTTAAGCTCGGCGACAGGCGACAGCGTTTACGCTGCCGCCAAGGGTGTCATTTTAGGATTGACAAAATCCCTGGCCCGGGAACTTGGGTCGCGCAATATTTGTGTCAATGCCGTGGCGCGCAGGATTGATCGAAACGGATATGACGGCTGATTTCCCGGAAGACATCAAAACGGATCTGGAAAAGGAAATCCCGCTGGCAAGGCTGGGAACCCAGGAAGATGTTGCGGGGCTGGTCGCCTTTCTTGCTTCGGAAGAAGCCGCTTACATTACCGGTCAAGTCATCCGCGTCAATGGCGGATTATATATGTAATCGGAACCATTATCAATTAACTATTCAGGAGGAAAAGGATATGGCGCTTGAGACAAAGGTCATTGAGATCATCATGGAACAACTGGGAGTTACCCGGGAAGAGTGTGTGCCAGAGGCATCATTTGTCGATGACCTCGGGGCGGATTCCCTGGACATCGTCGAACTCATCATGGAAATGGAAGAGAATTTCGGCATTCAGATCTCCGATGATGAATTGGATAAGATTCGCACCATACAGGACGTTATTGATTTCCT
>JAPLJZ010000067.1 GCA_026388335.1 Deltaproteobacteria bacterium | reverse complement strand
TACTCTGTCGCCATAAAAAATATATCCTCCTTGATCTAGTTTAGTGCCTGGTTAAGATTAAATTCCCCTCCTCCGGCGGCAGGATGGAGAAGGGGAAATCGTTAATCCATCAATTACTCACCCTTAAAAACAGGCTTCCGCTTTTCCACGAAGGCAGCCAGGGCTTCCAGGCGGTCCTTCGTCGGGATAGTTACTTCATAAGCCTTCGATTCCAAAGGCAGGGCGACGCCAAGGCTTGCCTCCATGCCATAGTTGAGGGCAAACTTGGCCTGGGCCACGCCGATGGGGCCATTCTTGGCAATCTCCCTCGCTAACTCGAGAGCTGCGTCCATGATTTTATCGGGTTCAACAACCTTACTGACAAGACCGATATCCAGGGCCGTCTGGGCGTTGAACCGGCGGGCCGTGTAGATAAGCTCCTTGGCTTTGGCGACGCCGACGATTCTCGGCAGGCGCTGCGTGCCACCGGCCCCGGGGATGATGGCCAGAGAAGTCTCTGTCAGCCCCATGAGGACATTTGAAGACGCGATGCGGATGTCGCAGGCTAACGCAAGCTCCGTACCGCCACCGAAGGCAAAGCCGTTGATGGCTGCGATGACGGGCACCCGCACCTGCTCTACCGCCGTGAAAGTGTTCCTGATTGTGAAGATGAAGCGGCGAACCTGATCCTGCGTCAGGTTCCTTCTCTCCTTTAGGTCAGCCCCCGTGGAAAATGACCACTTCTTGGGCTCATCACCGGCTTTGCAACCAGTGATGATGATGCAACGGAGATCCATATCGAAATTGGCTTCCCGGATCGTGTCCGCAAGGACCGCCAAGAGGTCAAAGTTGAAACAGTTCATGGCATCCGGGCGATTCAAGGTGAGAATCAGGATGCCGTCTTCGGTCCTTTCCTTTAATAAAACATCAGACATGTTTTTCCTCCTCTCTCGTGGAAACAGAACTACAGCTTCAGGTCGCCCCAATCGGAATGGGCAACAGGAACTCGCAGGGCGATTTCAAAGGCCCGGGCGATCTTGTCGCGGGCTTCGCTGAAGGCGATGACGCCGTCGTGGAATATAAGCGAGCCCGTATAGAAGGGATGCCCTTCGGCGTCGTAAGTGTCTCTCATCATCTGACGGAACTGGGTCATTTCATCTTCATTGACCGGCAGTCCCTTGGCTTCGATATTTTTCCGGCGCACCGTTTCCACGATAAAACCCGCCGTCTCACCGGACATGACGGTCGTGCGGCCCCGCATGTTCGTGAAAGCGAATCTCGACTTGAAGGCCCGGCCATTCATACCGTAGTTGGCGGCGCCGTGGTCGGGACCGACTACGTAGGTCACCTTGGGAGACATGAGGCAACTGCAGGCCCGGACCATGTCTGATCCATACTTGCCGATACCGCCCCACTCTTCCGCCTTGCCGACCATGTAACCGGGGGAACCCTGGAGGAACAGGACGGGCAGATTGGAATTGCCGCAACGGATCATCCACTCGGTCGCCTTCCTTGCCGCATCGATATAAATGACGCCGCTGGCGTTGGAGGCTACGACGCCGACCGGAATGCCCTTCATCCACATCTTGCCGCAAACGACGGAATCGCCACGGCCGGGGCCATAGGTCGGTTTGTACTCATGGAAATAACTGTCGTCGGCAAGGCACTTGATCGTGTCTTTAATGTTGATGTACTGATACGTGTCCGTGGGGGTGGCGCGCATCATCTCTTTGAAGTCGAATTTCGGCTCTCTCGTCTCGCGGCGATCGATGTACAACTGCTGGGAAGGCTCGAACTCCATTATGTCGCGAATCTTCTGGATGCCCTCATCCTGGGTGCGGACGATGTGATCGCAACCGCCGGAGTGCTGGGTGTGGACATAGGCGCCACCCAGATCCTCGGGAGAAACGGTCTCGCCGATGGCCGACTTGACCATGGGGGGACCGGCCAGGAAGGCAAAGGACATCTTCTCGATCATGATGGATTCCGTGGCCAGATAAACGATGTAGGCGCCGCCGGCCGTATTGCCGCCCGTGGAAAGGGTGAACTGCTTGATCCCCATGGCGGACATGCGGCACATGTTATAGAACATGCTGCCGAAATGACCGTCGTCAGCAAAACATCCGATCTGCAGGGGTAAATTGATGCCGCCGGAATCGGCGATGTAAATACAGGGAAGCCGTGAGGCCTCGGCGATGGCCTGGGCCCGCATGTGCTTCTTCAGGGTGATGGGAAAATAGGTCCCCGCCGCATAGCGGTTCTCATTGGCGAAGATCATGCAGTCCTTGCCGTGTACGACACCGACACCAGTAACCATACCACCACCGGGGATGTTACCGCGTTTTTCCGACTGATAGATCTCGCCGCCGTAGAGGCGCTTTTTACCGATGTCATAGCCCGCATCCAGACTTACCTCAAAGAATTCCGTGCCCGGATCGATAAGCTGTGAAATGAGCTGACGCATGGGCTTCTTGTTCTGCTTGGCCAGACGCGCTACCTGTTCGTCCCCGCCGATGTTGAAAGCCTCATTCCGGTGTTTGAACAGGAGTTCGTCCTGCTCCAACCAATGCTGAATATTCTTTTCCCGATCTTTCTCCAGTCTTTCAGCCCTTGTCAACCTTGGTTTTTTTTCTTCTTCTGCCATACCTACCTCCTCCTATTTATTGGATGAATCATCCAGTTTCATGGCGTTAGACCTTTCCACCTTATTCAAGCCTCTTTGCAGAAATCGCGAGGTTTTCTCGTCGTCGGAAGGAACGCCCTTGTTCCCTGTCGTAGCTCATTGGGGTAGAAAATCGATGACCCGGTAAAACCGGATTTACGTATATGAAACGTTCCTTAGTGTCAAGTATTTTGTAAAAAATGACGCCTGGTCATTGTCACGGATATTTGAATGTGTTAGAAGGGCCTCCGTGAGGAGTGGTTTATGAAATTTTTTCTCTGTGTCTTAGGCATGGTCTTTATCATTGAAGGCCTCCCCTACTTCGCTTTCCCGGAAAGGCTCAAGGTTTATCTTGCCAAGATGGCGGAGGTACCCGATTCCTCCCTGCGCATCATGGGATTGGCCGCCATTATTGCGGGGCTCGTGCTCGTCTATTTTGGAAGAACTGAATGAAGCTGTCGGAATTTGCGTACGAGCTGCCGTCAGCATCGATCGCCCAGGCGCCCCTGGAGAAACGCGATCACTCACGGATGCTCGTCATGGATACTGGAACCGGGCAGAACCACCATCACCATTTTTATGATTTTCCTCACCATCTCAGAGCCGGGGACGTAGTGGTTATAAATGATTCCCAGGTAATTCCGGCGCGGCTAACGGGAAATAAAGACAGCGGAGGACAGATCGAAATCCTCCTGCTCTCAAAAAGCCGGGACTCCGGGGGGGAAGAGGCGTGGGACGTACTCCTCAAACCGGCAAAACGGATGCGGATCGGGACCAGGATTTGCTTTGCTCAAGACGCGGAAGGTATCGTCGTGGACCGGCTATCTGATAAAAAGTGGCGGGTCTGCTTTTCTTGTTCCGGCTCCTTTTCGGATTTTCTGCGCAACCATGGCCGGGCGCCCCTGCCTCCTTACATCAAGAGAGATAAAGATCGGGAAGAGGCGGCTTACGACCTGGACCGGTACCAGACGGTTTACGCGCGGGTTCCTGGTTCCGTGGCGGCCCCGACGGCAGGTTTTCACTTTTCCCCCGCCGTCTTGGCTAATCTTCGAGACAAGGGCATCCGCGTTGCTCCTGTCACGCTCCATGTCGGCTATGGGACATTTCTACCCATCACGGCAACGGATATCGAGGACCATGAAATGGAGGCAGAATATTTCGAAATCAGCGGGGAATCCGCCGAAATAATCAACAGCGCCTTGCGGGTGGTTACCGTCGGGACGACGGCAACCCGGGTAATGGAAACAGTTGCGGATGACAAGGGACGGCTAAAGCCTGCATCGGGATGGACATCATTGTATGTATATCCGGGCTATCGATTCAAACGGGTACAGGCCCTTCTGACTAATTTCCATCTTCCGAAATCTTCTCTGTACCTCCTGACTTGCGCGTTCGGAGGAAAGCAGCAGATTGAATCAGCTTACCGGCAGGCCATCGGTATGGGTTACCGTTTTTACAGTTACGGCGATTGCATGCTCATAACGTAACCTCCATTTTGTTTGTGTATTATGAAGATCTAGGCGTCAGTCTTGTCCTTCAGGGAGTTAATAATAGGGATTAATGTATGAATTTTAGCTTTGACGTCATTAAAAAAGATGCCCACAGCGCCGCCCGGACGGGAAGGATTCGCACCGTCCATGGCGAAATCCATACCCCCGCTTTCATGCCCGTGGGTACCCAGGGAACGGTGAAAGCCCTGACCCCGGACATGCTCAGAGACCTCGGGGCGGAAATCATCCTGAGCAACACCTACCATCTATATTTGCGTCCGGGTCACGAGGGCATTGCCAGAGCGGGGGGACTCCATCGCTTTATGAACTGGCAGGGGCCCATTCTGACGGACAGCGGCGGTTATCAGGTATTCAGTCTGGGGCCCCTGCGCAAAATCTCCGAGGAGGGTGTGATGTTCCAATCTCACATTGACGGGTCGCGGCACTTCCTCACCCCGGAGCTGGCTGTCGATATTCAGCTCGCCTTGGGGTCCGATATCATGATGTGCCTTGACGAATGCACCCCCTACCCGGTTTCTGTCCAGGAGGCCGAAATCTCACTCGAACGGACCCTGAGATGGGCAAGGCGTTGTCATGAGCAGCGGAAAAACTCCCCCGCTGCTCTTTTTGGCATTGTCCAGGGGGGGATGTACATGGATTTACGCAAGAGATCCCTGGAAGGTCTTGTGGATCTGCCCTTTGAAGGGTTGGCGCTGGGAGGACTCAGTGTCGGAGAACCCAAAGAAAAAATGATTTCCATTGTTCGGGAAATGACCCCGCAACTTCCGGAAGACCGTCCCCGCTATTGCGCCCGACACGGATTATTATTTACAAGTGCGGAAAAGATTGTTATAAAGCACGCCCGTTATCGGGATGACCACTCGCCCTTAGACGCCCTATGCGATTGTTATACTTGCAAAAACTATTCGCGGGCCTATCTAAGGCATCTGTTCGTAAGTGGTGAAATCCTGGGGATGATCCTTAACACGATCCATAATTTGCGGCACTATATGCGTCTTATGGAGAGGATCCGGGAGGCCATAAATAATGGTTGCTTTAAGCAATTTCTGGTGAATAATTAAGAAAGGAAATAATCCTCTCCCGTAGTATGAGTCGATGGGGGGGGATTCAAATTAAGGAGGAAAGGTAATTGATCGATACAGCTTATGCGATGGGGGGAATAGGCGGCGGTATGCCGGGGGCCGGAGGAGACTGGAGTTTCATGTTGGTGATGGCGATTCTGTTCGCCATCTTTTATTTTCTCCTCATCCGGCCACAACAGCAGAAACAGAAGGAATTGAAGTCCATGCTCGATAACCTGGCCCATGGGGATACGGTTGTGACCTCCGGGGGGATTCATGGAAAGGTCGTCGCATTGACAGACGCCATTGTTACCCTTGAGATTGCCGATAAAATCAGGATCAAGATTTCGAGAAGCTTCATCGGCGCCGTGCTCCAGAAGGCAGGCAAAGAATAAGAAATGAAAACTTGCAAACCATCAATTAAAGATGAGCAACGATAAGCGAGGTAAGGCATGATTAAAAGCATTAGCATCCGGGCGGCCATAACGGTTGTGGTCTGTCTTGCCGCCCTTTTTTATCTCATTCCATCCCTGACAGATAATCTGCCGGAATATTGGAAGAAGAATCTTCCGGCAGATAAGATTCCCTTAGGTCTCGACCTTCAGGGGGGCATCCACCTGGTTCTGGAGGTAGACACCAACAAAGCGGTGGAAACCATTCTGTCTCGTTCTGCGGAAAGCCTGAAAGAGACCCTCATGGAAAAAAAGGTCCGTTTCCGGTTTGTCGAAAGAACGGGGAATAACCTGTCCGCAGCCTATGAATTTCCCGACAGCCAATCCAAGGCGGCATTTGAGAAGATCCTCCAAGATTCCTACCCTGATCTGGAAGCTGGCTCCTCCGAGACCCGTGATGGGCGGGAAACTGTCACCGTCCGCATCAAAGAAAAGCGGATCGGGGAACTCAAAAAACGCGCCATAGAGCAGAGTCTCGAAACTATCCGCAACCGCGTTGATCAATTCGGCGTTACCGAGCCGGAAATCATCCCGGAAGGAAAGGACCGCATCGTTATCCAGTTGCCCGGCATCAAAGACACGGAACGGGCGAAAAACCTCATTGGCAAGACGGCCCTTCTGGAATTCAAAATCGTTGACGAAGAACACCCTCTTGCAGAAGCCGTGCGGGGAAACGTCCCCGAGGGCAGTCAGTTGGCCTATGAATACCGGATCGATCGGGAATCGGGACGCCGCATCAACAGCCCGATCCTGCTGAAGGCCAAGACTGTCATGACCGGCAGCGCCCTTGAAAGCGCCAAGGTCGCTGTCGGCGACCGGTTTGGCGAACCCTACGTTTCCCTGAAGTTCAATACCCAGGGCGCCCAGGATTTCGACCGGATTACGGGAGAAAACGTCAAAAAGCGCATGGCCATCGTTCTGGACGGCGCCGTCTATTCCGCCCCGGTAATTCAGGAAAGGATTTCCGGCGGCAACGCTCAGATATCCGGTTCATTCACGATGGACGAGGCCAAAGACCTGTCCATCGTTCTCCGGGCGGGTGCGCTGCCGGCCCCGGTCACCATCCTGGAGGAAAGGACTGTCGGACCTTCCTTGGGACAGGATTCCATCGACAAGGGCTCCTGGGCAGCCGCTATCGGTTTAATCGCCGTCGCCCTGTTCATGATCGTCTATTACAAACTCTCCGGGGTGGTGGCCAATGTCGCTCTGATTTTAAATATTGTCCTTCTTCTTGGGTTTCTCGCAGCATTTCGGGCCACCCTGACCCTGCCCGGTATCGCCGGCATTGTCCTGATCATCGGTATGTCGGTGGACGCCAATGTGCTGATCTTTGAGAGGATCCGGGAAGAAATCCGGGCTGGAAAAACGCCCCGGGTGGCAGTGGAAACGGGATACGGCAAGGCGTTTCTCACCATTCTGGATACGAATGTCAATGCCCTGATTGCCTGCCTTTTCCTTTTCGGATTCGGAACGGGGCCGGTCAAGGGTTTTGCCATGACCCTGAGCGTCGGTATTGTCGCCAGTCTCTTTACGGCGGTATTCGTTACCAGAATCATCTTCGACTATTTTATCTGGAATCGCAAGATCTCCAAGGTTAGCGTGTAATAAGGAGCAGACATGGAACTCGTCAAACCAGGCATCAATATCAATTTCGTCGGCGCAATGAAGTGGTGCGTCATCTTTTCACTTGTGCTGACAACGCTTTGCGTCGTATCCTTTCTTTGGAAGGGATTTACCTACGGGATCGATTTTGCGGGGGGCACCCTCGTGCAGATCAAATTCAAACAGAATACATCTGCCGACAGCATCCGAAAGGTTATGACGGGGATTGGCATCTCGGACGCCCTCATTCAGCCCTTTGGCGTGAATGAGGTCGTAGTCCGGACCGCCGAATCAACTTCGGACGTGAAAGGTCTGGCCGGCCGTATTGAAGAGGCCCTCAGCGCCGCTTATGGGAAAGGCAACCTGGAGGTCCAGCGGGTGGAGGTTGTCGGCCCGAAGGTGGGAAAGGATCTGACAAAAAAAGCCATTTTAGCGGTGCTATTCTCCTGGGTCGGCATGCTCATCTATATCGCCTTCCGTTTCGAATTACGCTTCGCTGTCGGCGGCATCGTCGGGGTCATTCATGACGTCATCGTGGTCCTGGGGATCTTTTCCCTGACGGGGAAAGAGTTCACCCTCACCATCGTCGCGGCCCTGCTGACCATCATCGGATACTCCATCCACGATACCATTGTCGTTTTCGACCGTGTCCGGGAAAATATCCCTAAAAATGCGAAAAAGGACCTGCCTACGGTAATGAACGAGAGCATCAACCAGACCCTGAGCCGGACCATTCTGACTTCATTCACCGTAGTTCTGGTCGTGGCGGTTCTATACGTATTCGGTGGGGCTGTGATCAAGGACTTTGCCTTCGCCCTCCTCGTGGGGGTAATCTTCGGAACCTATTCCTCCGTGTTCATCGCCAGTCCCGTGGTCCTGGCTTGGGAAAAATACTGGCCATCGCGCCCGAGAAGGAAAAAATAATTTGTCTCCCATAGAAATCATGGGCGTAAGCCTGTTTATTATCGTCTTATTCCTGGGGCTCTTTTCTATCATCTTCGGCCTGCCGGGAACCATCCTCATTGCGGCCGACGTCATCATCTATGCCCTGGCAACCGGTTTCCATACCATTGGGTGGAAGGTGATCCTGGTCATGATAGTTCTCGCGATTCTTGCGGAAACGCTGGAATTTTTTATCGGCATGTCTGTGGCCTTGCAGTTTGGCCTGTCTGTGAAAGGGTTCTGGGCGTCCATTCTGGGAAGCATGATCGGGGCGACGCTGCTGACCCCTTTCTTTCTTGGCTTCGGGGCTATTGCCGGGGCCTTTTTAGGGGGATTCGCCGGAGTGTTCACTGTTGAAATGGTCAGGCAGCAGCGGATGAAACCGGCCTTTCGGGCCGGCTACGGAATGATTTTGGGACGGATCGCGGGAATTTGTGTAAAAGGCTCTCTCGCCTTTACGATGGTCGTCATTTCACTGACCACTATTTACTCATGACGGCTTCGCCGTCTTAATGATCGATTTGCGGACTTTTTACCGCAAATCTGTAACCACATAGAGCATATCGAGGAATGAAACGGCATTATGACTAAAACCAAATCGAAAATTCAGGAATACGCAGAAGCGATAATCATTGCCATTCTCATTGCCTTTTTTATCCGCACCTTTGTGGTACAGGCCTTCAAGATCCCTTCCGGTTCAATGAAACCGACTTTGCTTATCGGCGACCACATCCTGGTAAGCAAATTCAGCTACGGAATCAAGATGCCCTACTTCCGGAACACCCTGATCCCGATCAGCGACCCCAGAAGAGGGGAAATTGTCGTTTTTATTTATCCCGAAGACAGGTCCAAGGATTTCATCAAGAGGGTTGTCGGGGTAGGCGGGGACACCATCGAGATCAAAAACAAAAAGATCTTCCTCAATGGCATGCCCTATGAGGATAAGCATGGCGTCTATGTCGATGACTTTATAATCCCCGGGGCCATCCAGCCCCGGGACAATTTCGGACCCGTTACGGTCCCCAAGGGTGCCATTTTTACCATGGGAGACAACCGCGATCAGAGTTACGACAGTCGCTTCTGGGGCTTTGTCGATCTCAAGGATGTCATGGGCAAGGCCTTTGTCATCTACTGGTCATGGAATAAGGAAGATCATTCTGTCCGCTGGAATCGTCTCGGCAGCCTTCTTCACTAGCGAGAAGGGGCGCCAACCATCATGAAATCAAGGCACTGACAACCATCGCCACCGACAGCAGAATCAAAACGCCCACCGTGAGCCAGGTAACGCCATTCATGAGTTTACCGTTCACATAATCGCCCATGATCCGGCGATCATTAATCAACAGGAGCATGAAAATCAGAATGAAGGGCAAAAGCATCCCGTTGATGACCTGGGAGTAATACATGATGGCAACAAGGGGCATGTTCGGAAAAAGAATAATCGCCGCGCCAAGAAAGATCATTAGGGAATAAAGCCAATAAAACTGGGGGGCTTCGGTGAACTTGTGATTCACGCTGGATTCCCACCCAAAGGCCTCACAGATCGTATAGGCCGTCGATAAAGGCAGGATTGAAGCGGCAAAGAGGGACGCGTTCAACAGGCCGAAGGCGAAAAGCCAGGTACAGTAAGTACCGGCAAGGGGGGCCAGGGCCTGGGCCGCGTCTTTGGCTGTTTCAATCTTGATTCCCTGCTGAAACAGCGTCACGGCACAGAGCATGATAATAAAGAAAGCCACGATGTTGACGGTAAAAGAACCGACAATGATATCGATCCTTGTATAGGCATAGTCTTCAGCCTTGAGTCCCTTATCCACTACGGAGGACTGAAGATAAAACTGCATCCACGGGGCAATGGTGGTTCCGATAATACCAACGGCCATGGTCAGAAAGGCGGGATCGGAACGGATTGTCGGCGTAATCAGCGCCTTGCCGATCTGTCCCCAGTCCGGCTTCCCCATAAAACCGGAAATAATATAAGAGACATAGAAAAGACAGGCCACCAGGAAGACCTTCTCAACAGATTTATAATTGCCTTTGACGACCAGCCACCAGACGAAAAACGCCCCAAAAGGAACAGAGATATATTTACTGACGCCGAAAATCTCCAGGCTGGCGGCAATGCCGGCAAACTCAGAAATGGTGTTGCCGAGATTGGCCAAAAAAAGGACGATCATGAGGTAAACGGTAATCTTGGCCCCGAAACGTTCCCGAATGAGGTCGGATAAGCCTTTCCCGGAAACGACGCCCATCCGGGCGCACATCTCCTGAATGATGATCAGGGCAATGGTGATCGGAATGAGTATCCAGAGGAGGGAAAGGCCATATTGAGCACCGGCCAGAGAATAGGTGGTAATACCGCCGGCGTCGTTGTCCACATTGGAGGTAATGATCCCTGGACCGATGAGAGCAAAAAACAATCCCAGGGATCGCCAGAATCCCCGCTGGGAAAGGCGCTGAAAGATATTCTTCTGGGATGATTTATCTTTATTATCCGGCATTGATGACCTTCGCCTTCGTCCATGGTTATTTCTTTCCCAAATGGGGGGCTACGACTTCCAGGAGATTCTTGAAGAGGATCACGCCCTTGATTCTGTCCGCATCATCCACAACCGGAATCGCCATCAGGCCATATTTTGCAAAAAGATCCGCGATCTCGTCTTTATCTTCATCAAGCTGGACGGAGACCACCCGGTCATCCATGAGGTCTGACAGCAGGCCCTCCCCTGGCGCCACAAGGAGCTCCCGTAAACTAACCATTCCCAGGAGACGCTCGTCCTCGTCAACGACATAAATATAATAAATAAAATCCATATCCTCGGCTTCGTGCCGGATGATCGAGATGACCTTGTCAACCGTCGCCGAAGGCAAGAATTGAAGAAATGCGGAAGTCATCAGTCCCCCCGCCTCTTCTTCCGGGTGGGTGAGAAGCTCCTTGACGTCATCCGCCATGTCCTGCTCCATCTCCTTCAAGATCCCTTCCGCCTTCTCTTTGGACAGATCGCCCAAAAGATCCGCCGCTTCACTCAGAGACATCTCTTCTATAATATCTGATGCATCGGCAGCATTCATGTCTTCGATCAGACTGACTTGAATCTTGGGATCCGTTTCCTCAAGGGTCTCTGCCGCTGTTTCCACATCGAGGGACTTGAAAACATTGCTTCGCTGACGCATATCAAGGTCTTCTATAATATCCGCCAGATCAGCCGGATGGATACGGGAGAGACGGTCCTGGGCGATCTTCAAACGCAGGAGATCAGGCGAAGAAATGGGTTGGACAAACCTCCACGAGATGAACTGATTGGGCAGGTCGTAATCGAAAAGCCCGTGGAGAAAAAGATCAACCACCTTCTCTAATCCGGAGCGACGCATGAGACCTCGGAATCCCACATCCACATGAACCAGATGGAGGCTCTGACGGGCCGTAAGAAACTGTAGATCATTGACCCGGAGCACCTTGGCGCCGTGGGTATCCACAATCTGCTTGTCCAGCAGGGCATCCTTCAGCAGCAGTTCATTGTCCCGCAAGGATGGCGCCCTGAAATCATCGGAACAGACGCTATGCGCCTTGAATGGACGCTGCCCTTCCTCAATGCCGGGAAAACGATAAAACATCGCCGTCTTCTGCCCCTCCTCGGGGGAGAGCAGGGCGTCGGTGACGATGGGATAAGGTTCGGCCAGGGTCGCTACCAGATCCATAATCTTGCCCATCGACCGGCCTTCCGGCCCTATGATTGGTTGTCCCAGGATTTCGCTTAAAAACAAAAAAACCTGAGGCTCAGCATTTATAGCCACAATTAACACCTCCAGGCGGCGAGGTATATAGCACAGTCTCAAGTCCATCGGAAAGGCATTTTTTGGTGACAATGTCGATTTGATGGTATTAGGCTCCCCTGCCCGCTAATCCGCGACAATCTCTCCTTGACATTTATGAATAAAGACATATTATATTACCATCTTACTTAAAGAGGACCACCGATGACCACCAAATATATCAAGGGCCTACTTTACAAACTGAAGATCACCGAAGGTTCATCCGGTTTATGCATGCTTCATCATCCAAATAATAAGCAGATTTTAACGTGTGGTAAAAATATATGATAGGTTGTCGGTGGTTTGGCTGCATGGGAACGTATCGCCACATTGAAGGAGGTAAACGCACTGCGACGCGCATCATCGCGATTATTTTTTGGATAACGGCGTTCATGGTTCTCCTGGGCTGTCAGACCCTGCCCATATACCACAGCGCCGAGCCTACCTACGCACTGACTCACCCGGATGACAGCCCCATTGGGAAAAAAATCACCCCCGTCCTGGCGCCCCATCCCGGCCTGTCGGGGTTTTATCTCCTCGATAACGGGCTGGAGGCATTTGCCGCCCGGGCGCTCATTGTGGACGCGGCCCAGCGGACCATTGATGTTCAATACTACATGTATCTCAATGACAATACGGGGAAGCTGCTCATGGAGCGCCTCCTGCGAGCCGCTGATCGTGGAGTCCGGGTCCGGCTGCTTTTCGATGATCTCAATACTGCCGGGGGAGATAGATATCTGGAAGCCCTGGACACCCATCCCAATATCCAGGTTCGCCTCTTCAATCCCTTTCACTATCGGAGTAGCGTCTCCCGGATATTTGACATGATAGGTGATTTTGGCCGCTTAAACCGGCGGATGCACAACAAACTCATTGCCGCTGACAACATCATGGCCATTACCGGCGGCAGGAATATCGGCGACGAATACTTCGGCGCCCGGACGGACGTAAATTTTAACGATATTGATTTGCTGGCCGTCGGCCCCATTGTGAAGGAACTTTCCGGGGAATTCGACGTTTACTGGAACAGCGACGTTGTTTTTTCAATCAAAGCGAATCGAACCACGGAAAACAAGGCAGATCTGCAAAAGATCCGTCAGCACCTGAGTGCCCATCTTGATGCGATGAAGGATTCCGACTACATAAAGGCCATCGGGCAGACCGCCATGATCCGGGATCTCCTTGCCGACAGACTGCCCCTGATATTTGCCCAGGCCAAGGCCGTCTATGACGCCCCGCAAAAAGTCATCACCGAACGGGACAAGCTGGCCAAGACAACCCTGGCCGCCAAACTTGGAAAGGCAGTGCCCGACATCAAGACAGAGGTCCTCATCTGGTCTCCCTATTTTGTTCCCGGGAAATCGGGAATCGCCTCTCTGAGGAAAGTTCGCGACAAAGGGGTCCGTATCCGCGTTTTGACGAATTCTCTCGCCGCTACCGATGTCGCCGCCGTCCATGCCGGTTATTCCCGTTACCGAATCGACATGCTGAAGATGGGCATCGAGCTTTACGAACTCAAAAGGCAGGCGGACAACGCCCCGGCCAAGGGCAAGGAATGGATAGCGGGGAGTAGCGGGGCGAGTCTCCACGCCAAGACCTTCGTCTATGATCGCCAGGCCGTCTTCATCGGGTCCATGAATCTTGACCCTCGCTCTCTCCTCCTGAATACGGAAATCGGCCTGGTTATTTACAGTGGTGACCTGGCCGGTCAGGTCGCCAATCATTTTGAAGAAGGAGTTCGTCCGGAAGTGAGTTACCGCGTTATGCTTGCCGGGGGAAAAGACGCACCAACCAACGGAGATCAACTGGTCTGGACGGCGAAGGAACACGGGAACGAGGTCCGCTATACAGAAGAGCCGGGGGTCGATTTCTGGCAGCAGGTGCAGGTGGGCATTATGTCTTTATTCCCCATCGAGGGGCTGCTTTGAACTGTCTTTAGCAAACGCCCTGAGCTTGTTCCTGAAGAAAACTTCGGCTTTCACAGTAGTGCCGTCTGCAAGCCGTATCCGGTATAGTTCACCTGTCACAGAAGATTTAGAGCCGCAAAGATTAATGAAGTCTTCCGCATGAACAATATTGGAAGATTTTCATACTATGCTTCTCGATCTACAACTAACCCACATGCCCGGCACGGGCACAACGAAGCATAAAAATCCCCCCTTTGCCAAAGGGGGGATTTTCGTATAAACGTGTTGATCTTCATGCCGTCCGTTTATTCGCCCACGGGTGCAGTCGAGGAGGGTCCCCAATTTCCTCTTTAAAACTTGACAAAAAAGAGTTGATCTTTTATATGTGACTCGGTTTTGAAATGGTGTGACCTTTTAAATTAATCCTGAGAGATTGGAAAAGGAAAGATGTGAAAAGGGTAACGAACAAAATAGTCGTGAGCTGGCCTCCCCAAATATCAAGGGGAGGCTTTTTTATGAGGACCCCATGAAAAATAAAAACCGTGTCGTCATGGATGCCGAGGCCATCGATCGCTCACTGACCCGCGTCGCCTATGAAATCCTGGAGAAAAACAAGGGGCTGGATGATCTCGTCTTGATCGGCATCCGCACGGGCGGCATTTGTCTTGCCAATCGGCTGCAGAGAAAGATAGCCGCCATGGAGGGGATCGAAGTCCCCTTAGGCATCCTGGACGTAACCCTTTACAGGGACGACCTGCTGAGGACCAATAAGAAACCTCGCATCGGGAAGACGGACATCACCTTCTCCTTGGATGACAAGAAAGTGGTCCTCGTGGATGATGTCCTCTTTACGGGCAGAACCATCCGGGCCGCCATGGACGCCCTCATCGATTTCGGCCGGCCGCGCCTGATTCAACTGGCCGTCCTGATCGATCGCGGGCACCGGGAACTTCCCATTCGGGCGGATTTTGTCGGCAAGAACCTGCCCTCTTCCCTGTGGGAAGATGTCAGCGTCAATCTCACGGAAAAGGACGGCGTCGATGAAGTCGTGATCGAGATGGATTCTGAGGAGTAGCAATATGATATTAGAGAGAAAAGACATCCTGGGCATCAAGGAGCTTTCTAAGGATGAGATCCTCCTCATCCTCGATACGGCCGATTCCTTCATAGAAATATCCACACGGGAAATCAAAAAGGTCCCCACCTTAAGAGGCAAAACGGTTATTAACCTCTTTTACGAGGCCAGTACGCGAACGAGGACCTCTTTCGAGATTGCCGCAAAGCGCCTCAGCGCCGATACGATCAATATCTCCGCTTCGACGAGCAGCGTCGTCAAAGGAGAAACCCTTCTGGATACAGCCAGGAACCTGGAGGCCATGAATCCTGATGTGATCGTCATCCGTCACAGCGCTGCCGGCGCCCCCCACATGTTGGCAGGAATGGTTAAACAGTCCATTATCAACGCCGGCGACGGAGCCCATGAGCATCCCACCCAGGCGCTGCTGGACATGATGACGATCCGGGCAAAGAAAGGCCGCCTCGAAAACCTGAATATCGCCATTGTGGGCGACATCGCCCATAGCCGTGTCGCCCGCTCCAACATCTACGGGCTGAAGAAAATGGGGGCACAGGTCACAGTCGCCGGACCGGCAACCATGATCCCCAGAGATATCGAGCAAATGGGGGTTACTGTTTATTCATCCCTGGACGAGGCCATCAAAGAGGTAGATGTCATCATGATGCTCCGGATCCAGATCGAACGCCAGCAGCAGAACATTTTCCCCTCCCTGCGTGAATATGCCCAACGCTTCTGTCTGAGCAAAAAGAACATCTCCCTGGCGAAAGAGGATGTCCTCGTCATGCATCCGGGACCGATCAATCGGGGGGTGGAAATCTCCCCGGATATTGCCGATGGTCCCTACTCGGTCATTCTCGATCAGGTCACCAACGGGGTGGCGGTACGCATGGCCCTGTTGTACCTTCTCACAGGAGGCAAAGCATAATATGAATTGGCTTATCAAGGGCGCCCGGATTATAGACCCGTCTCAACATATCGACGGCCAGATGGATATCTTGATCGAAGACGGAAAGATCGTCAAACTCGGACGGAACCTGTCGCCGTCAAGAAAAAAGGGGCTGGACAGCATGGAGCTTGCCGGTCTTGTCGTCACCCCCGGACTTGTCGATATGCACACTCATCTGCGGGAACCAGGCTTCGAATACAAGGAAACAATTCAGACCGGCAGTGAAGCCGCCTGCGCCGGGGGATTCACTGCCATTGCCTGTATGCCTAACACAAATCCGGTGAATGATACCCGTTCCGTTACGGAATTTATTCTCAGAAAAGCGACGGAAACCAATCTCGTCAACGTTTATCCCATTGCCGCCATTACCATGCAATCTCAAGGAAACGCACTTGCCGAGTTCTGGGATCTCAAAGAAGCAGGGGCCATCGCGCTTTCCGACGACGGGAAACCGGTCATGGACAGCGCCGTCATGCGCCGGGCGCTGGAATATGCCCATTCCCTTGGGCTTCCCATCATCTCCCACTGCGAGGACACCTGTCTCTCATCCGGCGGTGCCATGCATGAGGGATTCGCATCGACGGAACTGGGCTTGCCGGGAATACCGGGCATTGCCGAAGACATTATGGTGGCCAGAGACTTGTTGCTTGCCGAATACACCCGGTCGTCCATCCATATCGCCCATGTCAGTACGGCCGGTTCCGTGCGTCTGATCAGAGACGCCAAGAACAGAGGGATCAAGGTCACCGCCGAAACGGCCCCTCATTACTTTACCCTGACGGACGATGACCTGAGAACCTATAATGTTAATGCCAAGGTCTACCCCCCTTTGCGGGGAAAGGACGACGTCGAGGCAATAAAGGAAGGCCTGCGGGACGGAACCATTGATGCGATTGCCAGTGATCATGCCCCCCATGCCCTTACGGACAAAGAAGTGGAATTCGAATATGCCGCAAGCGGCATGATCGGACTGGAGACCTCACTGGGACTCAGTCTCAGACTCGTCTCTGCGGACATTCTGACTCTGAACCAGTTGATCGAGAAAATGAGCGCCCATCCGGCCAGGATACTGCGTATTCCCGGAGGAACCCTGCGGCCCGGCGCCCCTGCCGACCTGACCATTATAGATTTGCAGCGCTCATGGACTGTCTCCCGCGAAGCGATTCGTTCGCGCAGCAAAAATACGCCCTTCATTGGCTGGGACCTGACCGGAAAGGCCGTCATGACCATGAAGGGCGGCGTAGTAACCTACGACGAACTTAATGATTGCCATGAACACCCGCGCCATTCATAAAACCAGGGCCGTCGTTCTCCATACCCTTGACTATGGAGAATCGGACCGCATCGCGACCTTCTATACCCTGGAATTCGGCAAGGTAAAGGGAATTGCCAAAGGGGCCCGTCGCTCTCGCCGGCGTTTTGCCAATGCCCTCGAACCCTTTTCATGCGCCGACATTCGCTTCTCCCGAAAAGGCGATTCCTTAGCCTTCGTTGATCAATGCGATATGGTTGATCATTTTCCCACCATCCGCTCGGATCTTGAAAAAAGCATGTCCGCCTCATACCTGGTTGAACTGACCGGCGCCTTTACCGTGGAAGGCAAAAAAAACGAACTTATTTTCAAGTTGTTAATCGACTTTCTGTCCGTCATGGACAACGGACCATTTATCCCCGGCTTATTGTCCTTCTTCGAAATCCGTCTCCTTCACCTCTCCGGTTACGAACCCGTCCTCGACCGTTGCGCCCTCTGTAACAGGCCTTTGGAAGCTGAAAGTTCATATCGCTTCAGTAATAGCCGTGGGGGGCTCAAGTGCAGCCGTTGTGACGCCTTTCATCCCCCCACGCCGTCATTGTCCATAGGAACGCTCCGCAGCCTTATCCACGCCAAGGATATGCCCGTCAACAAGCTTTCACGACTCACTCTTTCCCGGCAGTCCGCGCAGGAAAGCAGGCAACTGCTCGTCCATTTCATTCAGCATCTTTTGGGACGGGAGTTGAAATCGCTGCAGGTCCTCCATCAGCTCCGGCAGATAGGCGCTATCGGCTGAAATACCTATTGACACCCATGCTTAGCCATGTTATTCGGGCGTCATTAATAACCTTGCAGAATCTTTGAACAGTAAGGAGGTTATAGTGACCTTTCAGGAGTTGATTTTTTCATTAGAAAGATACTGGGCAAACCATGGTTGTGTTGTCCAGCAGCCATACGACCTTGAAGTAGGGGCTGGGACTTTCAATCCGGCAACATTTCTAAGATCCCTGGGTCCGGAGCCTTGGAATGTTGCCTATGTGGAACCTTCCCGGAGACCCACGGATGGACGTTATGGCGAAAATCCGAACCGCCTGCAACATTACTACCAATACCAGGTAATCATGAAACCATCGCCGCTGAACATTCAGGAACTCTACCTTGACTCACTGAGGAGTTTCGGCATCGATCCCCTGGAACATGATATCCGGTTTGTCGAAGACGACTGGGAATCGCCGACGGTGGGGGCCTGGGGTTTAGGATGGGAGGTATGGCTGGACGGCATGGAGATCTCCCAGTTCACCTATTTCCAGCAGGTCGGCGGCGTGGATCTACATCCCGTATGCGCCGAACTTACTTACGGCATCGAGCGGATTGCCATGTATATCCAGGGGATCGACAATGTCTACGACTTACAGTGGAACGACCGGGTGACTTACGGCGAGGTTCACCATAAGGGCGAGGTGGAGTGGTCCATTTATAATTTCGAAAAGGCGGATGTGGAGATGATGAGGAAACTCTTCGCCATGTACGAAGCCGAAGGCATCCGCACCGCGGACATGGAACTGGTTCTACCGACATATGACTGCTGCCTCAAATGCTCTCATACCTTTAACATGCTCAACGCCCGGGGGGCCATCAGCGTCGCCGAACGGACCAGTTACATCGGCAGGGTCAGGAATCTTGCCCGGCACAGCGCCGAATTATACATAAAACAGCGTGAGAAAATGGGTTATCCCCTCATCAAATAATTTAGAAACAGGCGATCACGGGAGTATTATCGAATGGGAAAAGAATTGCTGCTTGAAATCGGGACGGAAGAAATTCCGGCCGCCTTTCTACCCAAGGCCATGGCCGATATGGACGAGCTCATCCGCAAGGCCCTCAGCGGTGAAAGGGTCCAGCACGGGCAGGTAACTGCCATGTCCACGCCGAGACGTCTCTTCCTGTGCGTGGCGGATTTATCAGAAATGCAGGAAGATCAGGTTATCGAAAAACTCGGCCCCACCAGGAAAGCCGCTTTTGACGATCAGGGCGCCCCGACCAAGGCCGCGATCGGTTTTGCGAGGGGACAGGGGCTGGAACTCTCGGAGATCGAAATCATTACCACCGACAAGGGAGAATATCTCTGCGCCCGCAAAAAGATTGCTGGTGGTTCCACAACCGAACTCTTGCCCGAACTTCTTTCCAAGCTGATCTTATCCATTCCCTTTAAAAAAGCCATGCGCTGGTCGAATCTGGAAATCCGTTTCGCCAGACCTATTCACTGGATATTGGCCCTGTACGGCGGCGCTGTTATCCCCTTTCACATCGAGAACATTCAGAGCGGGAATACCTCCCGGGGACATCGCTTTATGAGTCCCGCCCCCTTTGCAGTATCCGATTGCAAAGATTATCTTGAAAAGACAAAGAACGCCTATGTGATTGTTGATCCGGAAGAAAGAAAAAAGATCATTGGCGAGGAAGCCCGGCGGGTCGCCGCAAAGGTTTCCGGAAAGCCATTCATTGACGATGATCTGCTTCAGACAGTCACGTTTCTTGTGGAGTATCCCACCGCGGTCTGCGGCAGTTTCGATCCGGCATATCTGGATCTTCCCCGGGAAGTCCTGACTACGACCATGATGTCCCACCAGAAATATTTCCCCGTCGTCGATGACAATGGCATGCTGCTCCCCCATTTCATTACGATCAACAACACGCTGGCCCGTGATCCTTCGGTAGTGACCAGAGGAAACGAAAAGGTTATCCGGGCAAGGTTGTCCGACGCCCGGTTCTTTTTTGAGGAGGACCGGAAAATATCCCTCGATCAGCGCTTTGAAGACCTGCAGAAGGTTGTCTATCATACCCTGTTGGGCACCTCCTACGAAAAGGTGCTGCGTTTTCGAAATCTGGCCGCCCTCATCGCCGAGAAGATCAATCCGGCCTTGAAGGCGTCTGTTGACCGCACCGCCGTTCTTGCCAAGGCGGATCTGGATACGCAGATGGTGGGAGAATTCTCGGAGCTTCAGGGAGTAATGGGTCGCGAATACGCCCTCTTGGCCGGAGAAAATCCGCTGGTCGCCAGGGCTGTTTACGAACATTATCTTCCCCTGGCAGCCGGCGGGGAACTGCCCGTAACCGATGAAGGGGCCATCGTCAGTATTGCCGACAAACTGGACACCATCACGGGCTTCTTCAGCGTCAACCTCATCCCCTCAGGAACTGCCGATCCCTATGCCCTGCGTAGACAAGCCCTCGGTGTCATCAACATCATCCTTGACAAGGGATATCCCCTGAAACTGGACGAACTGATCGCCTACAGCCTCGATAACCTGCAAGACCGGATCAAACGGCCGGCCATGGACGTAAAGAATGATGTCATGGAGTTCTTTAAGGCCCGCTTCGAGAATCAACTGAGCGCCCAGGGACATCCTTATGATGTCGTTGACGCCGTTGTCGCCGCCGGTTTTTCTGATTTAACGGAGACTCTGAAGAAGATCGTGGCCATGGAAGCCTTCAGGAAGCACGTTGATTTCCAGCCGCTGGCCGTCGCCTTCAAGCGCGTATCCAACATTCTCAAGGATTTCCAGGACGGGGCCGTTCAGGAAAGTCTTTTTCAGGCAGAGGAGGAAAAAGAACTTTACCGGATCTTTCTTGGCGTCCGTGCCAAGGCACTGACGTATCTCGACGGGCTTCATTATGAATCTGCCCTCGTGGAGATGGCCAGTTTGCGCGCCCCTGTTGACTCATTCTTTGACGCCGTTATGATCATGGCCAAAGAGAAGGATATAAAATATAATCGTCTATCTCTTCTGGAAGAGATCTCTTCTCTATTCCGCAGAGTTGCCGATTTCTCAAAGCTTGTGACAGATTTCTAAAGGAAAAAACGAGATGGCCGATCCCGCCTCCAAACAAATAAACGAGCTTGAAGAACAACTTCAACGCCGGAAGAATCTTCAGGATATCACCAACCGGATCCACTCCGCCCAAAACATCAAGCAGATTCTCGTGGATCTGAAGGACGGCATCCTCAACCTCTTTGATGCCTACTCAATTACCATTTATATCGTTGATCGCATGAAAAACGAGATTTTTTCCATGTTTCTTTCCGGATCAACAATTAACGAAATCCGGGTCCCCATCAGCAATCGCAGCATTGCCGGCTATGTGGCCAATACAGGGAAAATTGCCAATATTGCCGACGCTTACGATGAAAAGGAATTAAAGGCGATTGACAAGGAGCTGGTCTTCGACGCCAGTTGGGACAAGAAGTCAGGTTTCCGGACCAAACAGATTCTTGCCGCCCCGGTATACCACAACAGGAAGCTCATGGGGGTTATCCAGATTCTCAACAAAAAAGGGGGGATCGGTAAGTTTTCAGAAGATGAAAAAGGTTTTCTGCACGAAATGTCTGAAGTCCTCGGAGTCGCCTTCTTCAACCAGGAGCGTTTTGCCCGGAGGCGCAAGACCCGCTTCGATTACCTGATCAGCCGGGATTTTCTCAAAGAGGAAGAACTGGATGCCGCCTGGGAAGAATCCCGGGAGCAGAAAGAAACGATGGAAGCCTTCGTCATGAAAAAATACAAGATCTCCAAGGACGATATGGGGAAGTCTTTTGCCGAATTTTATCGCTGCAAGTTTGTCCAGTTCAACGATAAAATTCCCATCCCGGGGGATCTCATCAAGAATCTCAAGAAGGACTACCTGCGCAGAGAACTCTGGGTGCCCATCAGCAGGATGGAGGACGGCAATATCAATATCCTGGTGGACGACCCCAACAACATCCTCAAGCGGGACATGATCGAAAACCTCATGAAGACCAAAGCAATCCGGTACGACGTGGCCCTCACTGAAGATATCATCAAGTTCATTGGTTATTTTTACCAGTCACCGGAAGATGAAACCTCTATTTCCGACATCCTGGGAAAAATGGATGCCGATTCGGACGACGCAGATGAAGATGAAGATGGAGATATCGTCACCGAATCAGACAGCGCCATAATGCAGCTTGTCAACAAGATTATCAATGACGCTTACGCCCGGCGGACATCCGACATTCATATCGAACCCAACGTCGGCAAAAAGAATGTTGAAGTAAGATTCCGGGTCGATGGGGACTGCGCCCTCTATCAGACGGTTCCTTACAACTACCGGTTAGCCCTGATATCGAGGATCAAGATCATGTCCAATCTTGATATCACCATCAAACGCCTTCCCCAGGACGGCAAAATCAAGTTCAGAAGACCTGGCGGCGATGAAATCGAATTGCGGGTGGCAACGATCCCCACCCAGGGCGGCGTCGAGGACGTCGTCATGCGTATCCTGGCCAAAGGAGAAACCCTGCCCCTGGAAGCAATGGCCCTGTTGCCGCGGAATTACAAGGGACTCCTCGACATCTGCGAAAAGCCCTACGGGATGATCCTCGTGGTGGGTCCCACCGGTTCCGGCAAGACCACCACCCTCCATGCCGCCCTGCACCATATCAACACCCCGGACCGGAAGATCTGGACCGCCGAAGATCCCGTCGAAATTACCCAGTACGGACTCCGACAGGTTCAGGTGCAACCGAAGATCGGTTTCGATTTCGCAGCAGCCATGCGGGCCTTCCTGCGGGCGGACCCGGATGTCATCATGGTCGGTGAAATGCGGGATTTTGAAACAGCCAAGACAGGCGTCGAGGCGTCCCTGACAGGACATCTCGTCTTCAGCACCCTCCATACCAACAGCGCCCCGGAAACCATCACCAGGCTCCTGGATATGGGGATCGACCCGCTGAATTTCGCCGACGCCCTCCTGGGTATTCTTGCCCAGCGTCTGGTGCGCACCCTCTGCAAGAACTGCAAGGAACCCTATCATCCGACGGGGCAGGAATTTGACGAGATGGTGGAGAGCTATGGTGAAGAAGACTTTAAGAAGCTCAACATCACATATACGGACGACTTCACCCTTTACCGTCCTAAAGGCTGCGATATCTGCGATAAATCAGGGTACAAGGGAAGGATGGGCATCCACGAGCTGTTGGTCGCCTCAGACAACGTCAAGCGGATGATCCAGAAGCACGAACCGGTGGAAGTCCTGCGGCAAATGTCCATGTCCGAAGGCATGACCACCCTTCTTCAGGATGGCATCCAGAAGGCAATTCAAGGCATAACCGATTTTAAACAGATCCGCCGGGTCTGTATCAAGTAGTTTTCTGCAGGACCTGATAAACATCTGCAATCATTTGTTTTGACAGCTTCTCCATAGCGGCGCTCATGGCCCTGGCCCTCCCTGCGGTTCTATGTTGCCCGGTTTGATCGGCCCCGCTCCCGTTTCTTTGCCTGCAACCGGTCGGCCACGGCCAGGACAGTATTGGCATAAACCTGACTGTGATTATAGGTCATAACTACCCGGCGCTGGTTCTTCTTTTCTATCCGGCATCCCCAGCCATTCTGGTGAAGATAATTGGCAATACTGTTCAAAGCGTCTGGAGTGGAAAAAAGATCGATGCGCCCCTTGCCACCCGCATCGACCCCATAGAGAAAAACATTGGAAGGCATAAACTGGCAAAGACCTATTGCCCCATAGATCGACCCGGGAATGGAAAGGGGATCCGCGTTGTTGATTCGCGAATATTCCAGTAGAAATTTCAGTTCATTGTAGGCCCAGTCCGATTTTTCCCGGCAGCGCGTCCGGGCATATTCTTCATTATCGTTGCGTATGATCCCCGACGGGACAAAAGATTTAACCTGTTCCAAATCTGTGCTCAAGGCCATACTGGAAAGGACATGAAAGGCCTTTCTTTTCCCCGTATTGGCCCCCAGGTGGGTTTCAACCAGGAGGATGGATACTACCACCTCTTTCGGGACACAGTAGGTCCGGCGAATTTGCTCCAGAGTTGTGCGGTTCCGCTCCAGGTATGCACGCGCCTGATTGATCATGTCGGAGCGGAGATACCGTTTATGAACTTCCCTGCTTACGAATGGCCTTGACGACACCGGATAATTGGATGAGCGCCTCAAGAGTTCATTCATTTTCATTGCCATCGGTTCCGGATCAAACTGGACGTCATTACGGCTGAAAAGCGCTCGCACCGATTTTTCTTCGAACCCATCATTAATCAGTCGCTTCATCAGGGGCGACCAGTCCGCCGCCAGCGCCGGTAAGGAGAAAAAAAAGGCCAAGATCAGGAAAAAGGAAATGATCCCAATCTTCCTCATGTCCTCCTGCCCCCGATCCTGTTTTGCCACTCGTGAAGGCGATTTAAGGCTTCGAGGGGTGTAAGATGAGTCGTATTGAGGTCCATCAGTTCGTTTAAAATGATATCCCTGTCATCCATGAAGAGGCTCAGCTGATTTGTCATCCGGCCTTTGGCGGCAGGTTTTTTCCCGCGGGCAATCCTGGGGACGCCCATATCATCCAGTTCCCCTTTTTCCAGATTTTTGAGAATTTCCTGGGAGCGTTGGATCACCTCATCGGGAACACCTGCCAATCTGGCTACCTGAATGCCGTAGCTTCTGCTTGTCCCGCCTTCCATGATCTTTCTGAGAAAAATTATCCTATCTCCCCACTCTCGGACGGCAATGTTATAATTCCTGGCCCCTTCATGGGTCAGGGCCAGTTCGGTCAATTGATGATAATGGGTGGCAAATAAGGTCCTGGCGCCGACATGCTTTTCATCATGAATATACTCGGCCACGGCCCAGGCAATGCTCAGGCCGTCAAAAGTACTGGTTCCCCGACCTACTTCGTCCAGGATGATCAAACTCCGGTGGGTTGCATGATTCAGGATATTCGCCATCTCTTGCATTTCCACCATGAAGGTGCTCTGCCCCCGGGCAAGACTGTCGGCAGCGCCGATACGGGTAAAAATACGGTCGGTAACGCCGATATGGGCCTTTTTTGCCGGGACAAAGCTGCCCATCTGAGCCATAATTACCATCAGGGCAACCTGGCGGATGAAGGTCGATTTACCAGCCATATTGGGTCCGGTGATTATGAGGAGCCGGTTTTGATTCAGATCCAAATAAGTGTCATTGGGTACGAATCCTTCCGCCAGCGGCATCCTCTCCACCACCGGATGCCGACCGTCGGCGATTTCTATTACTTCCCCATCATCAACGACAGGACAGCAATAACCGTATTTTTCCGCTACCTCGGCCAGAGAGGTCAACGCATCGAGATCGGCCAGACAGGACGATGTTTCTTGAATCTGCCTGATATGCCGGGCGATTTCTTCCCTAATCCGGAGAAATAGTTCATATTCCCGTTGTCTGCCGTTTTCCTCGGCATGAAGGACGGTCTGCTCAAATTCCTTCAGTTCCTGGTTGATATAACGTTCGGCATTCACCAGGGTCTGTTTGCGGATATAGTCGCCAGGGACCAGATGGGTATTGGCCTTGGTCACCTCGATATAATATCCAAAAATTTGATTGAATCCTACCTTAAGGGACTGGATTCCTGTTTTCTTTCGCTCCCGTTCTTCAAGGGCGGCAATGTTCTGCTTGCCATTCCGGGACAGGGACAGAAGATGGTCAAGCTCTTCGTCAAAGCCATCCTTGATTATTCCCCCTTCGCGAATTGTCAGGGGAGGGTCGTCAACAATGGCGCGGTCAATCAGCGCCGTCGTCTCCGGCAGATCATCCATCCTGCTCATGAGAGAATGGATCAGTGGCGATGTCAGGGATTGGAGGAGCACTTTAAGCTGCGGGATAACCTGCAGAGACGTCTTCAGGGCCGCCAGATCTCTCGCATGGGCCATATCCATCGCCACACGTCCGCTCAGACGTTCAAGATCATAAATCTTCTCCAGGATCTTGCGTAGTTCCTCTCGAAGCAGGTGATGCTCCTTGATCTCCCCAACCGAACCAAGACGCTGTTGTATTTTTGCCGGTTCCGTAAGGGGATAATGGAGCCACCAGCGCAACCGTCTTGCCCCCATGGCCGTCACCGTTTCGTCGAGAACAGAAAAGAGGGAACCCTTTTTCTTGCGCTCCTGGATGGTATGGAACAATTCCAGCGTTCCCTTGGCGATATCATCGAGGAGCAGTACATGCTTCCATGCCATCTCCTCCAAATGATTGACGTGGGCAAGATGTTCTTTTTGCGTCTCCTCTAAATAGCGGAGGATGGCCCCGGCCGGCCCGATGATGGCCGGACGGTTTTCGATGGCGACCTCGTCGAGATTTTCCTGAGGAAAATAGTTACGCAGGCGCTGGAGGGATTCGTCCCGGTCAAAGTAGTCACGGGGGAAGGAATTGATGACGGCTATGTGCTCGTTCCGGGAAAGGGTCTTTAACAGGGCCTGATCCTGAAAATTGTCGGGAATGATGATTTCCCGGAATCGCAGCCCCGTTATTTCGGCCAGAAACATGTCCCGGTCCTGGAACTCCATCACCCGGAACTCCCCGGTCGAAATGTCCATGAACACCAGGCCGAAGTTCCCCTTCTCAACAGTTAAGGAGGCGATGAAATGATTCTCCGTGGCATCCAGATGGTTGGGATCAGCCATCAGACCCGGCGTTATGACCCGGACAACGTCTCTCTTAACAACACCCGTGGCGTGCTTCGGATCTTCAATCTGCTCACATATGGCGACTTTACGCCCCTTTTCAATCAGTTTGGCAATATAGGAAGGCGCGGCATGATAGGGAAACCCGCAAAGAGGGATGCTGCCCTCTTTATTTTTGTTTCTTGAGGTAAGAGTAATCTCGAGAATCTTCGATGCAATGACGGCATCCTCAAAAAACATTTCATAAAAATCTCCCATTCTGAAAAACAGGATACTGTCCTGATAACGTGATTTCAGTTCCATGTACTGCTTCATCGCCGGAGTCAGATCGCTTGTCCCCGTCGCCCTTTTGTCCGTTCCAGGCCCTGAGCTCTTCATTTCCCGGAATCGGTAATCAGGACATGAAGGAGCCAGTTGACGATACTGATGACAAGGGCGCCGAGAACGGCGGGCCAGAACCCCTGAATATCAAATCCGGGAATGAGGCCGGCGGTCATTTTCAAAAGCACCGCATTGATGATAAAGGTGAAGAGGCCCAGAGTCAGGATATTTATGGGCAGGGTAAGGAGGATGAGAACAGGTTTGAACAGGGCGTTCAGAATTCCAAGAACCGCCGCGGCAAAAAAGGCGGCTGCGAAACTACTTACGTAAATGCCCCGGATGAAATAGGCGGCAGACAGAATGGCAATGGTCAAAATCAGCCAGCGGACGATCAGTCCTTTCATTATCGCTCCTCATCTGGGGGGAAGAGATTTAAAATCTGTCCCCCAGCATGCAGCTTGTTATCCGAAATGTTCAAACTGCTCCTTTTTGGCACCGCAGAAGGGACATTCATCAGGCAGGACTCCATCGGATACAAAACCGCATACCTTGCATACATAATAGGTTGTTTCCCGTTCCTCGAGAAAGTGGTTCATCGCCTCTTTATAGAGTTTGGCATGAACCTCTTCCACATCCCGGCTCTGGCTGAAGTGAAGGATCGCCGCCTTGTTGCCTGCCCGTTCCGCCATTTTTATAAATTCGTCATAAGCGACGCCGGCAACCTTCTGTTCCGATTCAAAGCTTGCCGCAAGATTCTCTTCCGTCGATTTTACTTCCTTAAGCAGTTTCAGCGCTCGGGTCCCATGTATCTCTTCAGAAAAGGAAATAACACCGAAGAGCTTGGCAATCTGAGAGTAGCCTTCCTTTTTAGCTTTGTCCGCAAAGACCTTCAAGCGCAACGCCGCTTTTGCTTCACCTACATACGCCTCATACAATGCCTTGTTCAACTCATCCATCACCAATTCCTCTTGACATGAACACCGTTCTATTCGGGAACGAATTCGTCCTTCCCCGACCCGCAGATCGGACAAATCCAGTCATCGGGCAGATCCGCAAATGCCGTCCCCGGTGCAATCCCGCCGTCCGGATCACCCTGCTCGGGGTCATAGACATAACCGCAAATATTGCAAACGTACTTTTCCATTTTAGAAGTCTCCTCCTTGCGAAGCCTTCACCAATTAATGAGCCCCGGCCAAGTCTGCCGGTTTACCGGCTTCGGATAACCCGGGTCCGCCCTATCCTCTTGCATATCATAGCGTATATATTCATAGCCCTTGAAAAAATAGGCCTTACCGTTGCCCCAATTCACCACATCGTCAATGCCGTCAGTCCAGATCATTCCCGGCCAGTTACGTGCTTCGATCTTTTTGGGGTACCCGAAATCGGCCCGCCCCCTTGAAATATCATAGCGGAGATATTCACCGCCCTTGAAAAAAAAGATCTTGCCGTTGCCCCAGTTCACCGCCGCGTCAACACCGTCGGTCCATATCAGACCCGGCCAGGTCTGCTCATTGATGGGTTTCGGATATCCCGGATCGGCCTTGTCGGCATTGATATCGTACTGGAGGTATTCTTTCCCCTTGAAGAAACAAGCTTTACCGTTTCCCATATTGACCACGGCGTTAATATCCGTCCAGTTCAGACCCGGCCATGTTTCGCTGTTTATGGGTTTCGGATAGCCGGGGTCGGCCCTGTCTCCCATGAGATCTTCAGCCAAGTCCGGCTTCGCGGAATAACGCACGTAGCGATCGCCCTTAAAGAAATAGACCTTGCCATTGCCCCAGTTCACAGACGCCGCAATAGCGTTTTCCGGGATATACTTCTCCGCCTGTGCAGCAAAGGCCCCGGCAATCAGAAAAGCCACCGCTAACATTAGAATGGACGATCCTTTCGACTTTTTCATGCAACCTCCTTAATTTCTTCTCAATTGCAGGGCTATATCCTCCCCCAGGGCATAGCAGCGGGCCAGATCATTTTCCCGGGGCACATGTTGAACCTTCATGGGTTCGACCATCACTTCTATTTTCATCTCCTTCAGAATCTCAGCAATCTGTCCCGGCGCCTCGCCGCTCCAGCCGTAAGAACCGAAAGATGCTCCCATAAGATTCACCGGCCGGAGCCCCTTCAGATAGGTCAGCACATCGGCAACCTGGGGAAGCATGTTATTGTTGAGGGTTGAGGAACCGATCACCAGGGCGCCGGCGTCGAGGACTTCATATGCGACGTTACTGCGATGAAAAACGTCCAGGGACATGCATCTGGCGATCGCGCCGCCGTTCGCGAGTCCCTCACTGATCGCCCTGGCCATACGTTCCGTGCTGTGCCACATGGTACCATAAACAACGACGGCCTTACGGGTCGGTTTTTGAGCCGCCCAATCGCCGTATCTCCCGATAGTTCCCCCAATATCCTTGCGCCAGACAGGCCCATGATCCGGGGCGATGTATTTGAAGGCCATCCCTGAAGATCCAACCCGTCCAAGCAACCTTGTTACCAGGGATGAATAGGGAAGCAGGATGTTGGCAAAATAGGTCGCCCCCTCATATTGGAGAATGGCGGGATCGATCTCATCGTCGAAACGTTCGGCAGAAGCCAGGTGCATCCCGAAGGCATCATGGGAAAAGAGGATCTCTTCCTCGGGGAGATAGGAAAACATACTGTCGGGCCAATGAATCATCCGTGTTTCCATAAAACGGAGGGTCAGGTTCCCCAGACTGAGCTGTTCTCCGTCCTTTACGGATATTATCTCCCGGTCCAGATGAAAGATGTCCCGTAGGGTCTTGGCTCCCATGGTTGAGGCGACTACCTTTTCCGGCTCGATCAGATTGATCATATCGGCAAGACAGCCCGAATGATCCATTTCGGAATGGTTGGATACAATCACCTGAATATCCTTTGGATCCACTACCGAGGCAATGCGGCTTAAAAGCTCCTCCCTAAAGGGCGCCTTAACCGTATCCACCAGGGTTATCTTGTCCGCCAGAATCAGATAGGCATTGTATGTACTTCCCCTGGGAGTGGTATAACCATGAAAGTCACGGATCGTCCAGTCGATGGCCCCAACCCAGTAGACCCTGTCCGTCAGTTTAACCGCCTTGTATACGTCTGCCATTTTCACTCCCGGTTGTGTTTTTACGAACGGACTTGTAACATTTGGTGGTTTATCTGTCAATCCCGATCAGATTCCTTATTGCCTTCCCCCTGAGCCGGAGGTTCTTTCTTGAGGGATGCTTCGGCAGTTTCCTTCTTCCAGGTGTCCACCTGATTTTCCAATTTTTTCATGGCTTCGGGATCCTGTTTTTCCAGTTGCACCCCCAGGTCGGTCGCATCCTTCATCACATCCTCATATTCCGGAATGACAATACCTCTTCTGACCATGATCTGATAAATCCGTTCGGCGCGACCGGAAACATATCGTGACGTCCCGGTGGGATTGAATTTTCTGGGATTAGGGAGCACCGCCGCCAATCTTGCTGCTTCCAAGGCATTCAAGGCGGCGGCTGATTTACCAAAGTGGGTGCGGGCAGCCATCTCGATGCCAAAAACGCCGTCGCCCCACTCGGCGACGTTCAGATAGATTTCAATAATGCGTTTTTTCGACAGATGCTCCTCGATCCGCCAGGTAAGGATGGCCTCCTTAATCTTCCGGATGGGATTCTTGGACGGCGAAAGATACAAGTTCTTGGCAAGTTGCTGACTGATGGTACTCCCACCGACCTTGAATTTCCCCTTCTGAATGTCTTTCTCAATGGCTTTCTGCATGGCCTCGAAATCAAATCCTTCATGCTTCCAGAATTTGTCGTCCTCGGCTATAATAACGGCCTTGACGACATACGGTGAGATCTGGGACGAGGAGACCCACCTTTGTTGGATTTTTTTCTTTTTCCCTTCCCGCTGCCATTCTTTTTCCCGGTATTCCATGAAAGCGGTTTTCTTGGGGTTGGTTTTTCCAAGGGCAGCAACATCGGGGAACAGGAAATAATAACCAATGTTAAGAGACAGCGCCCCAACCAGAATAATGAGTGTTATGAAAATCAACTTTTTCCACATGGCGTTCTACATAAACTACATCGTTTTATTTTTCAAGCGAGGTAATTGCAAAACGCTCCGTCATCTCCGAATGACTCTATCGGGGATATGGTTTTAAAAGTAGTTAGAACCCATTCCCGCTCAGAATCGTTGCGGAAATGACAGAAAGGGGGGGGTTGCAATTGGCTCACTGAAAAAATATTTTGACTTAGGGGAATTTTTCTTGTACAAGGGTGCCTCGATTCTTGTGTACGGTTTATCATCCATCACCTAAATCTGTGCACCGTTAATAAATGAAGCAACCCCCGAATTACAATTAAGGAGGTACTCATGATGGAACGGCGGATTTTCCTATGGATGGGACTGAGTGTCCTGTTCTTTACATTGCTGATCTGCACAGATGGATTTGCAGACCAGCAATACAAGGTAAAAAGAGGCGACAGCCTCGCCCGGATCGCAAAAAAATACGGGGTCTCGACCCAGAGTATCAAAGAAGCCAACGGACTGCAAGGAAACGCCTTAAAGCGGGGAAAAGCGCTGACTATTCCCACCGATGGTTCCCGGAAGCTCGCAAAAGGGACGAAATCACAACCCCAAAAAGCCGCTCAGTTCTATGTAGTTAAAAAGGGCGACACAGTTTATGGAATTGCGAAGAAAACGGGTTCATCCATCAGCGACATCAAAGCGCTGAATCACCTCCAGAAGAGTAAGCTTCGCACCGGTCAAAAGCTTGCCCTGGTCAAGTCCGCACCTGATAATGAAGCGCGACAGCTTAGGCAAAAAAAGACTGCCCAGCCTGACTTCATCGAAAATGACGGGGAAGAAGATCTGCTTCCCGATGAAAACCCGGTCATGGAGAAGACCGCCGAACTGGAGAGTGATATTCAGTATTCGGAGGATCCGCTGGGCAAGTGGAGAGACCCGGAGGAGCGTGACCTCGTCGTTAAGGTTGCCAAAGGCTTTCTCTGTCAGAAAAATCTATGAGTTCTTCGATGTGAATCTTCCCCGCACAGCAAGAGAACAGGCCAGGGTCGGGATGAAGGTCGCCAAGGGAGAATTGACGGAAGGCGATCTCGTATTTTTCAACACCAGAAGGGCTTTAGTCGGCCACGTAGGCATTTACATCGGCAACAACCAGTTTGTTCATGCCTCCTCAGGAAAGCGCGACCGCCATGTTCGTATCGACAGCCTCGACAAACCCTATTACAACCAGCGTTTTATCAAAGCAGTACGCTTAAAGGCTCTCGAAGCGGATAACGATATTTAATTAACGAAGAAAAACATGGGAATAGCCATCATCCTGGCAACGAAGGATTAGGCGGATATTTTTTCAAACAGAAAAGATTGCGGGCACGGCCTCCATCGCCGTGCCCTTTTCATTAATAAGGACGGAAAAAAAGAGAATCGGCTATCACTATGGGAAAGACCATCACCGAGAAGATAATCAACGCCCATATGGAGTCAGGTAAATATCTGCCCGGCGAGGAGATCGGTATCCGTATCGATCAGACGCTGACTCAGGATGCAACCGGCACCATGGCCTATTTGCAGTTTGAATCGATGAATCTGCCGGAGATCAGGACCAACTTGTCGGTAAGTTACATTGATCACAATACAATTCAGATCGGTTTTGAGAACGCCGACGACCACCGTTACCTGCAAAGCGTCGCCAGGCGATTCGGTATCCATCTTTCCCGGGCGGGAAACGGTATCTGTCATCAGGTTCATCTCGAACGTTTCGGAAAGCCGGGGGAAACCCTTATCGGTTCCGACAGCCATACCCCCACGGCGGGAGCCCTCGGCATGCTTGCGATCGGTGCCGGCGGCCTCGATGTAGCTTTGGCCATGGCCGGAAAACCATTTTATCTCCAGAGTCCAAAGGTGTTTCGCATCAATCTCCTGGGAAAACTCTCTCCCTGGGTATCAGCCAAAGACATCATTCTGAAGATCCTCAGTATCTTCACAACCAAGGGCAATGTCGGGAGGATCTTCGAATACGGCGGCGATGGCCTCTTGTCTCTCAGCGTCCCGGAGCGGGCCACGATTGCCAATATGGGGGCGGAGTGCGGTGTGACCACCTCGGTTTTCCCCAGCGACGACATGACCAGGCGTTTTCTGAAGGCCCAGGACCGGGGCAAAGACTGGTCCCCCCTGCAGGCAGATCTGGACGCTGTTTATGACGGTGAGACAACCATCGAGCTCTCTCACCTCGAACCTCTTGCGGCCAGACCCCACAGCCCCGATCATATCAGTTCCGTCAGAGAAATCGGCCCCATTCCGGTCCAGCAGATCTGCATCGGCAGTTGCACTAATTCTTCCTATAAAGACCTGGCTACCATCGCCGAAATCCTTCGCGGTAAGACTGTTCACGCCGATGTGAGCCTGATTATCGCCCCGGGATCACGCCAGGTCCTGGAAAACATCATCCGGGACGGTTACCTCACCCACATCATTGCCTCCGGTGCCAGGATCATGGAAAATGCCTGTGGCTTCTGTATCGGCAACAGCCAGAGCCCCCCTTCCAAATCCGTCTCCCTGCGCACGTCAAATCGCAATTTCTTTGGACGTTCCGGAACCAGGGATGCGGATATCTACCTGGTCAGTCCGGAAACGGCAGTGGCGTCAGCCCTTACCGGCCGACTGACCGACCCCCGTGATCTCGGCGCTACCTTGCCATTCATTTCTTTCCCCAAGAAATATCATGTCGATGACGGAATGATTCTGCGTCCTCTCGAAACGGAGGAGCGGGGAAAGGTGGAAATCGTCAGAGGTCCCAACATCGGCGCTCCTCCCAGGAACAATCCCCTGCCCGATGATATTGACGGCGAGGTAACGATCAAAGTCGGAGACAAGATCACCACCGATCATATCATCCCTGCCGGGGCCAGGATGAAGTACCGGTCAAATATTTCCAGATACTCTCAATATGTCTTTGAGCCTCTGGACCGCCATTTCTACAAGCGGGCCCTCCAGATTCGCGACAGCGGCCGTCAGAACATCATTATTGCCGGTCAATCTTACGGTCAGGGATCGTCAAGAGAGCATGCCGCCCTCTGTCCCATGTTTCTCGGGGTGAAGGTGGTTATTGCCAAGACATTTGAACGCATTCATGCCGCAAATCTCATTAACTTCGGCATTCTACCCCTTATCTTCCAAAACGGGGAAGATTACGAAAAGATCAACTCCGGAGATCTCCTCCAGATTCCGGGCATAAGAGATGCCCTGAAAAGGTGCGCCCCTCTACAGGTTAGCAACATCACCAGCGGTAGCGCCTTTCCCGTGGTTTATGAATTGACGGACCGGCAGCAAAAGCTGATTCTTGCCGGCGGCGCGTTGAACGCCCAATAACGGCGTCTCGATCACCGCGGTCATTAACTTAACAATTCCCTGCATAAACGAGCACTATCGAGACAGGGACAAAAAATACGATGGAGCCCGGTTATATGAATATGAAAAAAAAGATTCTTGTTAAAACTCCCTTGGTGGAATTGGACGGCGATGAGATGACCCGGATCATGTGGCAATTCGTCAAAGACCGGCTGATTTTACCATATTTTGATATTACCCTTGAGTATTACGACCTCCATGTAAAGCATCGCGATGAAACGAACGATCAGGTAACGATTGACGCGGCAAAGGCCATCATGAAGCACGGTGTGGGGGTAAAATGCGCCACCATCACGCCCACGGAAGACCGTGTCCGGGAATACGATCTGAAGGAACAGTGGAAGAGTCCCAATGGGACCATCCGGGCCATGCTGGACGGAACAGTTTTTCGTACCCCCATTTTTGCCGGAAATATCAAACCCTTTATTTCCACCTGGAAGCGGCCGATCATCATCGGCAGACACGCATACGGAGATGTATACAGCAATGCGGAGTTGAGAATTCCCGGGGCCGGCAAGGCGGAAATCGTCTTTACCCCGGACGGCGGGGGAGAGATCCTCAGGAACACCATTCATGATTTCTCCGGACCCGGGATCATTCAGGGCATTCACAACACCGACGCCTCCATCGCCAGCTTTGCCAAGGCCTGTTTCGCCTATGCCCTCGACCAGAAGGTGGATCTCTGGTTCAGTACCAAGGATACCATTTCCAAGACCTACGACGCCCATTTCAGGGTTATTTTCGACCGGGAATATGAGGCAAACTGGAAAAAGTCATTTGCAGACGCTGGGATCGAATATTTCTTTACCCTTATCGATGACGCCGTCGCCCGCATTGTCCGCTCGGAGGGTGGCCTTTTGTGGGCCCTTAAGAATTACGACGGCGATGTCATGTCGGATATGATCGCCTCCGCCAACGGCAGCCTGGCGATGATGACCTCCGTCCTCGTCTCCCCCCGCGGCTATTTCGAATACGAGGCCGCCCACGGCACGGTCCAGAAGCACTACTACAAACATCTTCAGGGAGAGGAAACCTCGACAAATTCCATGGCCCTCATCTTTGCCTGGACGGGCGGGCTGCGCAAAAGGGGGGAACTCGACCATTCTCCCGACGTCATGGCCTTCGCCGACGCTATCGAGGAGGCGGCCATCGAAACGGTGGAATCCGGCATTATGACCGGTGATCTGCTGGCCGTCGCGGAAAAAGGTCCGACGAACAGAAAAGTCAGCACCAAAGCCTTTATCGACGCGATCGGGGAAAGACTGCAAAAGAAACTGGCGTGAAAAAACAAGTCAACATCAGAGACCTGACATTTGAGGAGATCGAACTCTTCATTGCCCATTTAGGGAAGGAAAAGTATCGCGCCCGCCAGATCATGAAGTGGGTCTATCAGTTTGATGTCAACTCCTTTGCGGAGATGACCACCCTCTCCCGGGATTTACGGCTTCATCTTTCAGAAGTGGCCTGCCTGACCAGCCCGGAGATCGTCAAGATCAAGGCCTCGGCAGACGGCACTAAAAAAATCCTCCTCCGGCTCCAGGATGGGCTTCATATCGAAAGCGTGCTGATTCCAGGGAAGAATCACTGGACGGCCTGCCTGTCCACCCAGGTGGGTTGCGCCATGGGATGCCGTTTCTGTTTTACCGGCGCCCTGGGCCTGAAGCGTAACCTCCTGCCTTCGGAGATCACCGGCCAGTTGACGACTCTCAAGTACCAGACCCCGGAAGGTCACAACGTTAAAAATATTGTCCTCATGGGAATGGGCGAACCCCTGGCAAACTACGACAATACCCTGAAGGCCGTCCGCATCATGACTTCCGATGCCGGTTTGGGATTATCGCATCGGAAGGTTACGATCTCCACCTGCGGTCTGGCGCCAAAGATCGTTCAACTTGGCAAAGACATCTGCGTCAACCTGGCTATTTCCCTCAACGCCCCGGATAATAAGGTAAGAAATGACCTGATGCCCGTTAATAAGCGCTACCCCCTGGAAGACCTGATGAAGGCCTGCCGGGACTATCCCATGCCGGGCCGCCGGAGGCTAACCTTTGAATACATCCTTATGGCCGGCGTCAACGACAGTCCTCAAGATGCGGAAAAGGTCGCCCTCCTCCTGAAAAACCTCCATTGCAAGCTGAATCTGATCCTTTTTAATGAATTCCCCGGATCCCAATTCAGGACTCCTACCCCGGAGGCGGTGGCATCCTTCCAGCAGGTGCTCCTGAACCACAACTACACGACCATCATCCGTGCCAGCCGCGGCAGCGATATCCTCGCCGCCTGCGGCCAGTTGACCGGACAAGTATGCTGATTTCCGTTAATCAATAGAAGTTGCCTTCTATTCGCCCAAAACCGCTTTGCTCAACCGGCAGATTGACCAACCCGATACACACCTTCCCTCATCACCGATACCGCACTCCATATTTTGTGGCCAAAATTCAATTGACACACAAGATCATTTTCCATATGCTCCCACCGTGAAAAGCAATGCCTTATCAATGAAAAGCAATGCCTTATCAATCAATCGACCGGACTCGGCGCCTACATCGAACTGGAAAAGAAAGGGGAGGACCAAGACAGGCTCGAAAAGGACCTGCTGGAACTTGCCCGGAAACTGGAAATCAGCACTTTTGAACCCAGAACCTACCTCGAAATGATCCTGTCGAAGTGATGATAGTCCTTCTCGATACAAATCTGGCTGGCCGATCTCAGTCCCACCCGCAGCTATGAGCGAAGCGGATTTGACATGTTCGTAATAAGTCGATAATTACCTTTTCTGTCATTCCGGGCTTGACCCGGAATCCAGTATTTTCATGAGGAAAACGGATGATGTTCAAGAAATTATATGACAAATATATAAATTTAGGGATCCTGCCCAAGCTGCTCATCTATTATTTGATCATATCCGTTGTTCCATTGATGATTGTGGGATACATTGCTAATAAAAACTTAAGTGAAACGGGTTTCCAGGCCCTCAAGAGAGCCGAGGAAATGGGGAAAGAAAACCTGAAGGCGGCTGAGGATGTGGGCAAGACCTCGATTGCAGACAGCGTTCAAGCCCTTGATCGCAAATCAACGGAAGCGATCGAGCTGAGAACGGTTGAATTGGCCATAAGGATTGCAGATTTTCTCTATGAAAGAGACAAAGATATTCTTATTCTCGCTTCCCTGGAACCCAACCCTAAAAATTATCTCGATATTTATCGGGCATCAAACAGGGATGTGATCGCAACTGAAACAAGAGCAAGCACGAAAAGAAACAAGGAAAAGATGACAGAACTTCAGCCCCGGAACCCCGAGAACAAGGAGGCATGGAGACACTTGCCACCTCTTGACTTTGAGAAAGCATCAAAACCGCTGTACAGGGAGATAACCTATATTGATTTACAGGGCCGGGAAAGAATCAAGATTGCCGATGGGAAGATATCAAATAACCTGTCTGATATAAGCAAAAGAGAAAATACGTATTGCCGGGCGGAAGACTATTTCACTCCTCTGAAAAATTTGAAAAAAGGTGAGATTTTCGTCTCCAGAGTTGTAGGGACGCATATAAAAGGTTGGCTTCATAAAACCCCCGAGGGGATCAAGGTTAAACCGGAAAGTGCATATGCCGGCAAAGAGAATCCTCGTGGCAGCAAATTCGAGGGGATCATCAGATGGGGAAAACCCGTTTATGACGGGAAAGGCGAAAAAACAGGCTATGTGACCATGGCCCTGGACCATGCCCATGTAATGGAATTTACCGACCATATCGTTCCGACGGAAGATCGGTTTACGGTTTTATCGGACGGCGGGTCCGGTAATTATGCCTTTATCTGGGACCATGAGGATCGGTGCATATCTCATGCGCGTGATTTCTTTATCTGCGGATTTGATCCGAGAACCGGAAAGGAGGTGCCAGGGTGGGTAAGCCAGGAAACCTATGATGAATATAAAAAAAGCGGCTTAACCATAGAGGCCTTTATGCGGAGGCTCTCCTCTTTTCGAAATTTCAGCCAGAAAAAAACGAGTTCGATTGAGCAGATGAAATCCGGCGAAATCCCTTTGGATTGCAGGGTGCTTGACACCGCACCCCAATGCCAGGGTTGGCATGAGGGCACGAAAGACGGGGGTTCAGGTTCTTTTTTGATTTTGTGGAGCGGTCTATGGAAACTGACCACGTATGCCACGATACCTTACTACACCGGACCCTATGGAAAATCCCAAAAGGGGTTCGGGTATGTAACGATCGGGGCCAATGTTGATGATTTCCACAAGGATGCAAATATTACGAAGGCCAAAATAGAAAAAACCATTTTCGAAGAGGGTAACGAGATTGTATCCGCAAATAACAAAACGAGGAAGTTAATCGGTGAAAGCGCATCCCGTAACCGCAGGCTTATTACCATCATTTCGGTGATAGCCGGTCTGGCCGTTATCGGCGTATCACTCGTGATCAGCATTCATTTGACCGGTCCCCTGAGGCGATTAACGGAAGGGGCGGCGGCAATGAGCAGAGGCGATCTTGATCAATCGATTGATGTGAAATCAAGAGATGAGATCGGCCAGCTTGCAGCATCATTCAATGAGATGGCTAAAGCCGTATCGGAGGTAGATAGAATGAAATCCGACTTTGTCACTATCGCGTCCCACGAGCTGAGAACGCCGATTCAAGCGATGATGTTAGGGGTATCCGGCATTCTGGAAGGGTATTCCGGAAAGGTTGACAACGAGGTCAGGGAAGATCTCGACCTTGCCAAGGAGGGGATTGAACGGCTTATGCGTCTCGTTGCGAATCTTCTTGATTTATCCAGAATTGAAGCAAAGAAGATTGAATTAAATGTGTCCAGCGTATCCGTTACGGAAATCATTGACAGGGCGATTGCGGAAGTGAACGATCTGGCTCAGGCCCACCTGCATACCATCGTTGAGTATATGCCCGCCGATATCTCCGATATCCGGGTCGATAAGGATCGGATGATCCAAGTCATGATAAATCTTTTAAGTAACTCCATTAAATATTCGCCCGATGGAGGAAGGATTCTAGTAAAAGCGGAAAGAAAGGGAGAAGAAATTATATTTACGATTGCAGATAATGGATATGGAGTGCCTGCATGGGCCAAAGAAGAAATCTTCAAGAAATTCTTTCAGGCCGATAGTATCATGTCCCAAAAGGTGGGTGGAAGCGGGTTAGGTTTGACGATTACAAAAGGGTTGGTGGAAAAGCACCATGGTTATATAAGATGTGAAAGTCCTGTCCCGGAAGGGGTGTTTCCGGACCTCCCACTGGATGGAGAACGGAAAGGGGCCATTTTTATCATACACCTTCCGGCATCAGGTGTCTCAACTGCTTAATCTGTCGGAGAAAGGAGACGGTCCATGGAGATACAAAAAATTCTGGTCGTTGATGACGATAAGCCCATCTCATCGTACTTACAGAGAAAGTTTGCCAAACTGGGTTATACCGTGTATGTGGCAGAGGACGGTGAAGAAGCCGTTAAACAGGCATTTTCAAATCGTCCGGATATTATCCTGTTAGACGTAAAACTTCCAAAAATGAATGGAATTGAAGTCTGCAAGCAGCTCAAGGCAGACGAGACGACGAAAAGCATCCCCGTTCTTATGCTTTCCGCCAAAGCACAATCCTTCGAGATTAATGAAGGCCTGGAAGCCGGAGCCGACAAGTATTTATGCAAACCAATGAGCTTTCCTGATATTCTCGGCGAAATACGTGCATACGAAAGAAAGTAGTTTTTTGTTAAAGGGGAAGTGTTTTTTATGAAAACAATCGAAATGGACAGGGAAGAGCAACAAAGACGTCTTCTTCAGGAATATATCTTCGATCTCGAGGACATCAAAGAAAAAGCGGAAGAAATCACGATAGCCCATGAGAAGCTGAAACAATCCCAGGACCTGGTTATGGCTGTTTTGGGAAGCACGACGCATGGCATCTGTCTGATCAGGAACCGCACGTTTGTTTGGTGCAATAAAGCATTTACGGATATTCTGGGGTGGGAACTGGAAGAAATCATCGGCAAGACCACGGAGATGATACATCCACATATCGGAGAAGATGAAAAATCCAATATCATCTACGACGCCTCGCACAATAATAAGTTAATTATGCATGAATACGACCTTGCACATAAAGACGGCTCCCATGTCACGTGCTTGGTAACAGGACGTCTCTTTGACGTAAAAGATCCCTCCAGGGGTCATGTTTTATCCATTACGGATTTTTCAGAACGTAAACGGATGGAGGAGGAGTTACGGAAACATCGTAATCATCTTGAAGAAATGGTCAAAGAACGTACTGCGAAGCTGCAAACGGCAAATGAGCGGCTTCATATGGAAATAAACGAGCGGCGGCACGTCGAAAGGGCCCTCAAGGAGTCGGAAAATTGGTACCGGACCATTTTTGAAAATACGGGTACGGCTACGGTTATTTTAGATGAAAATACGACCATCATTTTGGCAAACGATGAGTACGAAAGACTGTCCGGTTACACCAGAGATGAGTTGGAAAGCAAGAGAAGCTGGACCGAGTTCGTCGTTAAAGAAGACCTCAACCGGATGATGGAAAGTCACAAGCAACGACGAATTGATAAGAAAGATGCGCCCAAGAGCTATGAATTCCGGTTCAGGGATCGGGAAGGCCATATTAAGAATATCTTTCTGACGATTGACATGATTCCGGGCACAAAAAGAAGTGTGGCTTCGCTTCTAGACATCACAGAACGGAAAAAAGCGGAGGATGCCCTGCGTGAAAGCGAAGAGCGCTTTTCAAAAGCCTTCCGGGCCAGTCCCACCCCGACAATCATCAGCACTATTGCCGATGGCCATTACCTTGCTGTGAATGAGCAGTGGTGTCAGATGATGGGTTACAGCCGTGACGAATTGATTGATCACGCCGCCTATGAATTGTCCATATGGGCCTATCCGGAGGAGAGAAACGCCCTGATAAACAACTATGCCGAGCGAGGTTTCTGCCGTGATGAATTGATTCATTTGCGGACAAAATCGGGCGAAATAAAAGATGTCCTCTGTTCAGCGGAAATCATAAGTCATAAAGGTGAGAATGTCATCCTTTCACTTTTTCATGACATCACCGAGCGCAGACGGATGGAGGAAGAGCGTCAAGCCTTGCAGGAGCGTTTATATCGTGCAGAAAAGATGGAAGCCTTAGGCACATTGGCAGGCGGCGTCGCACATGATCTTAACAATGTTCTGGGCGTCCTGGTTGGTTATTCAGAACTGCTCCTTCTTAAAATGGACGAAGCAAGTCCAATAAGACGCTATGTTATAGATATCATGAAAAGCGGCGAGAGAGCCGCTGCCATTGTTCAGGATCTGCTGACATTGGCCAGAAGGGGCGTCCAAGCAGAGGCGGTCGTCAATTTAAACACCACCATCATGGATTACCAGAAGACACCGGATTTTAAAAAACTGTTTTCATTACATCCCAAGGTTCAAATCAAGACGAGCTTTGAAACAGACCTGTTAAATATCATGGGTTCCCCGGTGCATCTTAGCAAGACGATCATGAATCTGGTGTCCAATGCCGCCGAAGCCATGCCAAACGGCGGCACGTTAAACATTGCAACGAGGAATCAGTACCTGGACAGACCCGTTCAAGGATATGATCATATTAGAGAGGGCGACTACGTTATTCTTTCAGTGTCTGATACGGGTGAGGGCATATCCACGCCTGACATGAACCATATCTTTGAGCCTTTTTACACGAAAAAAGTCATGGGAAGAAGTGGAACAGGGTTGGGATTATCAGTAGTCTGGGGTACGGTCAAGGATCATAACGGATATATTAACGTTCAGAGTCAGGAAGGAAAGGGGAGCACGTTCACCCTTCATTTTCCAGTCACAAGAGAAGAGATAGCCAGAGATCGGATATCCGTACCTGTGTCTGAATATATGGGTCACGGTGAATTTATATTGGTTGTAGACGATGTAGAAGGACAGCGCGAGTTGGCCACCCGGATGCTTATGGAGCTGAATTACCGTGCGGCAAATGTTTCGAGCGGTGAGGAGGCGTTGGAATACTTGAAGGACCACAAGGCAGACTTGATTGTCCTCGACATGATCATGGATCCCGGCATGGATGGACTGGATACGTATAAGAGGATTTCGGAGATCCATCCGAAACAGAAGGCGATTATCGTAAGCGGTTTTTCCGAGACGGATCGAGTAAAGAAGGCCCAGATGTTAGGCGCAGGCGCCTATGTTCAGAAGCCATACATAATGGAGAAGATCGGACTGGCAGTCAGGAGGGAGTTGGATTCTTGACTTGAACGATGGGATGATGATCTGGCCCCATTGTTCCCGGTTTTTCCAGTTCGTATTTCGCACCCGAAGGCGATATCCGCCCGCTGTTATAAATTTGGAAGATGATGCCCCAGGCTTAGCCTTGAAGCGGCAATTGCCAACGGCGCGTTCAGATTGATGTTAACTCCTTTGCGGAGATGACCACCCCGGAGGCAGTGGCATCCTTCCAGCAGGTGCTCCTGAAAAACCACTATACAACCATCATCCGGGCCAGCCGCGGCAGCGATATCCTCGCCGCCTGCGGCCAGTTGACCGGACAAATATGCTGATTTCCGTTAAACAATAAAAACAACAAAAGTTGCCTTCTATTCTAAAATCGCCTTCTACCACCGCCGCCGCCAGCACCGCCGCCACCACCGGGTCCACGCTTCTTAAAACCACCGCCACGCCCGCCTTCTTCCCGGGGACGCGCTTCGTTGACATTCAGGGCTCGGCCGTTCATTTCCTTGCCGTTAAGACCGCTGATGGCTGCGAGGCCCTCAGTCTGTTCAGGCATTTCAACGAACCCGAACCCTTTGGACTGATTGCTGAACTGATCCCGGATAATATTAACCGATGCGACTTTTCCGAACCCCTCAAAAGCCTTCTGCAAATCTTCCTCGCTGATGGTGTAAGCCAAATTCCCTACGTAAATATTCATTTCATCCTCCTTTTATAAGGTAAAATACCGTTCCCCTTTATAATGATAAATCCCTCTGCAACGACCTATAGATGGTAATTTGGCGCTACGAATCTCATCATTATTGACTATTCCGCCGGTCCCGCCGGTTCCGTCGTCGGTCCCACCGGTTCCGCATCCGCAGGCGCCACAAGCTGCATCTCTTCCCCCTCCTGCTCATCCTGCTTCTTCTTGCCCTGCCGACGCGCCATTTTTTCCTGGGCGTCCTGCCGGCGCTTTATCTCCTTTTGCCGCTTGAAAAATGTGTTCTGATTTCGTTTCGCCATAGTCCTCCTTATCCGATCCTTTTCAAAGCCGCTTCCTGAGCTTCATCAAGATCTGAGGTCCAAATAAAAAACCCCAGACGCCTTTCCTCTGGCTCTGGGATGACAATATTAAACCAAAACCGACTCAGAAGTGGGGTCAATATCTCTTTATTGATGGTCTTTGTCAAGATATTTTTCCTTAATTACATTGGGCATTCTATCATATCAACAGATCGCCTTTATTGCCCTTTGAAGATGGGAGCACGTTTCTCTAAAAAGGCGTTTACCCCCTCCCGATGATCTTCCGTTCCCAGACAGAACAACTGTATCCCCGTCTCCAGTTCGATGCCTGCCTGGAGATCCAGTTTATCGCTCTGGTTGAGGACCTTCTTCATGAGACCAATGGCAAGGGGGGCGTAGCAAGCCAATTGTTCAGCGAAGCGCCGGGTCTCTTCCCAGAGCTTCTCGTCTTCGACAACCCGGTTGACGAGACCGATCTGAAATGCCTTGTCGGCGTTGATGATATCGCCGGTAAACATGAGTTCCTTGGCCCGGTGCAGACCGATGGTCCGCGGCAGAAAATAGGTGGCGCTGCCATCGGGAATCAGGCCGATCCGGACAAAGCTCTGGGAAAAACGGGCGGCAGCGGCGCAAAAAATGAGATCACAGGACAAGGCAATACTGAAGCCTGCGCCGGCGGCGACGCCGTTCACCATGGCAATGACGGGTTTAGACATATGGACAATGGTATTGACGATGCGGGCAATGTCCTGAATATACTTCCTTGACTTGGATATGTTATCGAAGGTCAGGATATAGGGGAGATCCCCACCGGCGCAAAAGGCCCGCCCCGCCCCGGTAACAATAACAGCCCGGATTTCTGGGTCTTCATCCACCTCCCGCAGGGCCGCATGGGTATCGTCGAGGAGCGCCTGGGTCATAGAATTCAAGGACGCCGGATTGTTCAGTGTAATTTTGGCAATATTGCCGATCCTTTCCAATAAAGCCGCTTTTTCAGCCATCATCTCACCTCCATTTTTTGTTTTCCACCTGCGGGCCGATTCCTGGCCCTACCCTCGCGGCCACTATAACGATTTTTTGCCAAGAATTCAAAGGGCAAAGCAGCTTCCTCTTGACAAAAAGCCTCATATAAATCATTTAGAGGTGGCAGGGGGGAACATGAAAACAAACAACCAAAGATCTTATCCCATATTCATTCATGACCGTCTCCAAGTGCTCGGTCATCCTTTTTTTCATGTGTATCTGGTCCGCGGCAAGAATGCTTCGGCCCTCATCGAAATGGGCGTCTCCGCAACGGCGGATACGGTCGTCGGGCAGTTGGCGGCATTGAATATGCGGCCGGATTATCTCATCATCAGCCACCCCCACGGTGATCACATCAACGGCCTGCCGGCCCTGAAGCAGGCCTTCCCGGAAGCAAGCGTCGTTGCAGGCGCCGGGGCAACCGAGTTTCTCAGTCATCCCCGCACCGGACCGTCCCTGGTTCACGATGATCGCTACATGACCGCGTTTCTCAAGGATCAGGGTATCGCCAATAGCCGCCCTCCCATCACCGCAGGACCTCTGCTTGCTGACGACACGCTCATTGAAAGGGACGGAGACATAATCGATCTCGGCGGCCTGACCCTGGAATTTCTCGTTGCCAAAGGCCATGCCCCGGGAAACCTTGCCGTACAT
>JAPLJZ010000064.1 GCA_026388335.1 Deltaproteobacteria bacterium | reverse complement strand
TCCCGATTTACAAATTGTTACTTCACTTCCAATCACGCTTCGAACTACCTGCCCATCCGCGCCAGATTGCCGGAAGAGAAGGAAAAGACAGTAGCCTTGATTCAAAAGGTGATTGCGACAGGCAATCAGGAGATATTAAGACCCGAGTATGCGCGGGGATTGTAGTCAGTGCCTAAGGAGCCGGGGGAAATGGGAACAAGTCTGTTAGCCCTGCTGAAAAAAGTGTTTAAAGAACGCGATGTCTCACGTCTGGAGGACGAAATTCAGGCTATCATCGATGCCGGTGAAGAGGAAGGCCTGATCGATCCCCAGTCAGGGGAGATGATCCTGAGCATCCTTGAATTCAGGGATACCATCGCCCGTGAGGTTATGATCCCCAGAACGGAAATCGTTGCGATCAGCGCCGGGGCAAAGATCGAGGAAATTATGGAGCTCATTTGCCGGCACGGCCATACCCGCATGCCTGTTTATCGGGAAAACATTGACCATATCATCGGCGTGGTCAATGTGAAGGATCTTCTCAAATTCTGGTCCAAACCGGTTACGGGAAAAGATTTCCTGTCAATATTGCGCAAGCCCTATTACATTCCCGAAACAAAAAATATCAGTCAACTCCTCCATGAACTCAAACAGAAAAAGTATCATATGGCCATTGTCATTGATGAATATGGAGGGACATCCGGCCTGGTGACCCTGGAGGATCTGATCGAGGAGATTGTCGGAGAGATTCACGATGAGCATGACACCGAGGAGTTGGGGATCGTTGATCATCCGGACGGTTATACCCTGGTAGACGGAAGGGTGGAAATTGAACAGCTTGAGGAGCACTTCGGCGTTACGTTCGGGGAGGGGAAATATGAGACGCTGGGGGGACTCATCCTAAACGCGATCAAGAGGATACCGGCCACGGGTGAAACAGTGACTGTGGACGATTTTGAAATGGTCATCGCTGCGGCGGACGAACGGACGATAAAAAAAGTACGGATGCGCAGAAAACCGGAAACATTCGAAGGTGATAAGCTTGAGCCGGATGAATAAGATTAATTTCAGAATACTTGAAATAAATGATCTCATGCTGGCCCTGGGATCAGGATGGCTGCTGATCCTGTCCTTTCCGAAATTCGGGACGGGCCTCCTTGCCTGGGTGAGTCTGGCGCCTCTCTTTTATGCCCTGCGGGGGGAAAAGACGCTCACGCAAGGTTTGATGCTGGGTCTCGTTACCGGCTTGACCGCTCAGGTGGGGATTATGTACTGGATCACCCATGTGGTCGTCAATTACGGCTATCTGCCCTATCCCGTCGGAATTGCCGCGATGCTCCTGTTATCGGCCTATCTAAGTCTCTATACGGGGCTATTTTCCGCCGCCGTTGTCTATTTTCGAAAGAAAGAAGTTCCTTTATGGATAGCGGCGCCGCTACTCTGGACCTGCCTGGAATATGCGAAATCTCACCTTTTGACCGGTTTCCCCTGGGAAAACCTTGGATATTCCCAGTATCTCCAGCTGCCCCTTATTCAGATCGCCGACATTGCCGGCGTCTATGGCGTGACATTTTTCGTCGTTCTGGTCAATGCCATGATCTATGAGGTCCTGTTTGTTCCGGGTGCAAAAAAGATGATTCTTGCCAAGATTCTGGTCTTGGTCGGGCTTTTTTTGATGGTTTACGGTTACGGTATCTTTCGTATCCAGGAGATCGGCAGACAGATGACGACGGCCCCGAAAGTCGCCGTCCGGATCGCTCAGGGCAATATCGACCAGAGCGTCAAGTGGAACCCTCAGTATCAGCGGGAAACGATAGAAATCCACACCGCCCTTTCCATGCCGGAGAAGCTATCCACACCGGATCTGATCGTATGGCCGGAAACGGCGTTTCCTGCTTTCTTTCAGGATGACAACGATCTGCACCGAATAGTTGTCGGATTCGTAAAACAATCCAGGTCCTGGCTCCTTTTCGGCAGCCCGACCTATGACCGGCAGGGAAAGGACATCACGTTGTTCAACAGCGCCGTTCTCCTTTCACCGGAAGGGACGATCATGGGAAGGTACGACAAGGTTCATCTGGTTCCCTACGGGGAATATGTTCCGCTGCGGCGATTTTTCCCTTTCATCAATAAACTGGTGGAAGGGATAGGGGATTTTGGAACCGGGCCTGGCTACCGCCCCCTGACGTTCGGACCCTACCGGATCGGGGTGCTGATCTGCTATGAAGGCATTTTCCCGGGGGCAGCCAGGACTTATAAACAGGAAGGTGCGGATTTTCTCGTCAATATGACTAATGACGCCTGGTTCGGGCAAACCTCAGCGCCCTATCAGCATCTTTCCATGACGGTTTTCCGCGCCGTGGAGAATCGCCTCGATGTGGTTCGGGCAGCCAATACAGGAATCAGTGCCTTTATCGACGCTACGGGAAAAATGACAAACACATCGGCATTATTTAAAAAGGCCTTCCTGGACGGTAACGTCCACATCAACAAGGAACGCACTTTTTATGCAGCTTACGGAGATGTATTTGTCTATCTATGTATTATGTCACTGATTATATTGTCAACAGTAATAACCCTCAGGAGGAAGAGTCATGATCGAAGGAATCCATGAAAACATAGTTGATTTGCGTAATCGATTGAAACATCTCGGAGAATGTCTTTGACATCGCCGCAAAAGAAGAAACAATCAAAGAACTGGAAATAGCCGCCTCCCGGGAGGACTTTTGGGCAGATCCGGAAAAGGCTTCTGAGGTTCTTAAAAAGCAGACAAAACTCAAAGACGCGGTTGAGCATTGGCAAGTCCAGATGCGGCAATACGATGATCTGGCGCTGTTGTATGAAATGGCGATGGAGGAGGGCGATGAAGCGGCCCGTGATGATGTCGGGCGGGATCTCCTGAAGCTGGAGAAAGTCATCCGTAAAGAGGAGCTGCGCCTGATGCTCGGAGCGCCGGAGGACCATCTGCATGCCATTATGTCCATTCACGCCGGGGCGGGGGGAACGGAAGCCCAGGACTGGACGGAGATACTCCTGAGAATGTATCTGCGCTGGGTGGAAAGAAAAGGTTTCAAGGCAACGATCATTGATTATCTTCCCGGGGATGAGGCCGGCGTCAAAAGCGTTTCCTTGACTATTGAAGGAGACTACGCATACGGTTATGCCAAGGCGGAGGTGGGCATTCACCGCTTGGTCCGCATTTCACCCTTTGACGCCGGCGCCCGGAGGCATACCTCTTTCGCATCCGTCTTTGTCTACCCGGAAGTTGATGACGGCATCGTGGTTGACATCGATGAAAAGGATCTGCGGGTCGATACCTACCGCTCTTCGGGGGCCGGCGGGCAGCATGTGAACAAAACCGACTCTGCTGTCAGGCTCACCCACCTTCCGACGGGGATTGTGGTCCAGTGTCAGAATGAGAGATCACAGCACAAGAACAAATCTATGGCGATGAAGTATCTGAAATCACGGATTTATGAAATGAAACTTCAGGAACAGAATGAAAAAAAGGATGAAGTCAACAGGACAAAGAAAGATATCGCCTGGGGCAGTCAGATCCGTTCCTATGTCCTTCACCCTTACAAGATGATCAAGGACCACCGGACAAATCTGGAAGTCGGAAATGCCACGAGGGTTCTGGACGGCGATATTGATGACTTCATTGAAGCCTACCTGCTGGCGAATTCACAGGTTGTCGGATAATGGGGCCATAGAACAAATTAAATTCATTTTCTGATATTTGTATTTATGATACAGGAAACGCGATAAAGTGCGAGATGCGAAAGGAGTTGTGAAGCATGACAGGAGCAAGATATACAATCATCTATTTCATGATTCTTCTGTTTGTCCTGATTTTTCCATTGGTCGATGGCTCACATCTGTATGGGGGGGACACTAAAGACAGCAACCCTTCCCAAGAGGGCGTCGTTAAACCGATGCAAAAAGACGAGAAAAAATCAGTAAATTCTTCTCCTGGTTGGAATATTGGGGGGTCCGAAGAAAAGGGCTCTGCGGAGGCAGGTCAGTCTGAATCCAAATCCAAGGGCGGAGAGGTCCAGCAGGAACAGGATATGATGGATGCGGCGATGCGGCTCCTGTCGGAATCTCATGATTACTGGATCAAGGGGGATAGTGAAAGCGCCCTGGAAATGCTCGATCAGGCATATGCCCTGATCCTGGAAACAGACGGTGATCCCGAGATTGCCAGGCAGAAGGATGATCTGCGCCTCCTCATTTCCAAACGGATCCTTTCTATATACAGCGGGATGCAAACGACGGCGAAAGGGAAAAGGGGTGAAATCCCGATTATCATGAACGCCGATGTGGAGAAAGAGATAAGATCCTTCCAGACGGGGGAACGCAACTTTTTTGTCACTTCTTATCAGCGCTCCGGACTTTACCGTCCTGATATTGTCAAGGAATTAAAGCGACTGGGTCTTCCCGAAGAGTTGTCATGGCTTCCCCTGGTGGAAAGTGGATTTAAGATCAGCGCCCTGTCGAGCGCAAGAGCCTTGGGATTATGGCAGTTTATTCCGTCTACGGGCTATAAATACGGACTCGAAAGGGATCAATGGATCGATGAACGGATGGATCCCGAGAAATCGACCCGGGCGGCTATTGCCTACCTCAAAGACCTGCACGGGATGTTTGGAGACTGGCTGACAGTTCTGGCTGGATACAACTGCGGCGAAAACAGGGTCCTCCGGGTGATCTCAAAGCAACACATCAACTATCTGGACCGTTTCTGGGATCTCTACCATCAGTTGCCCTATGAAACCGCCCGGTATGTGCCCCGTTTTTTGGCGACGATCCATATTGTCCGCGATCCGAAAAAGTACGGCATGGATTTGGGAACTCCCATGAGTAAACAAGGACCCGGCCCGGGTTATGAAGTCGTCAAGACAAATAAATCAATGCGGCTGCAGGACATCGCCCAGCATCTGAACATTCCGGAGGAAACTCTGGGTCAACTCAATCCGGAACTACGCTTCAAGATAACCCCGGAGAATGAATACGCCCTGAAAGTTCCCACGGATATGGCCGGGAAGTATGCCAGTGTGGCCGAGACCATCCCCCGCTGGGAAAAACCCTTGCCGACGCCCAAATCCAGTCCAGTTGCTATTGCCCATCGAGTGAAGCGGGGAGAATCTATCGGATCGATAGCGAAAAAGTATCGCACCTCTCCACAATCGATAAGAACTTATAATCACCTTTCGGAAAAAAGCAGTGTAAAAGCAGGACAATACCTTTCTATTCCCATCCGCAGTGCCAAGGTAGCGAAGAAGGGTTCTTATGGCGTTGCTTCCGAGGAAGGGAAGAAAAAAGCGGGCAGCGGAGAGTTCATTAGCTATAAGGTAAAGAAGGGCGATACCCTTGCCTCCATTGCGAAAATGAGCAACACCACGGTTACGGCAATAAAAAAAACCAACCGGATGAAAAAGAACATCGTCAAGGCAGGGGAAGTCATTAAAATTGCAAGGACTGGCGACGGTAATGCCAATCCAGAAACGCCTGCAAGCAATGTAAAAAGTTCGAAAAAAAAGGTCAAAGGGACTAAATCAACAAAAACGGTTTCGGAAGGGAAGAAAAACGATAAGACCTATGTAGTCAAAAAGGGAGACAGCCTCACGCGCATTGCCAAAAGTCACGAGATGGAACTCTCTCGTCTGCGGGAACTGAATGATATGAAGGGGAAAAACCCTGCTCTCAAGGAAGGTCAGCTTATCGTTCTGGAATAGTAGATATTTCATTCCGGTTCTAAATCAAAGATGAAATCAAGGTGGCAAGGCAGAGGTGACGAAGGCGTATTTTTCATACGTCGAGGAGCCGATTGCCGATGCCAACGAAGATGGCGCTTTGATTTAGAACCGGAATTACTACTTTTTGACAGAAAGAAGTCTCTGCAAAACTTGATTCAACACGCCTTCAATAAGATCACGAATTTCCTGTAACCGTTTATCTGAAATTGCCTCAAACCTGAGCACGAGGACTGGCTGTGTATTTGAGGAGCGAAGAAGGCCCCATCCATCTTCAAAGGGAATTCTTACTCCATCAATATCGATAATTGGATACTCCCTGCGAAAGTGATCCTTTACCGCTTCGACAACGCTGAATTTTATATCATCCGGGCAGTCAATACGGATCTCCGGAGTAGTAAAGGTCCTTGGTACATCTGCCATAAGGTCGCTTATCTTTTTGCCTGCCGAATCAGATATGATCTCCAGGAGACGGATGGCAGCATAAATAGCATCGTCATAGCCGAAATAGCGGTCGGCGAAAAAGAGATGCCCGCTCATTTCACCGGCCAGGAGGGCATGTTCCTCCTTCATCTTGCCCTTGATCAGCGAATGGCCGGCTTTCCACATGATGGCCTTGCCGCCGTTCCTCGTGATATCGTCGTATAATGTTTGGGAACATTTGACTTCACCGATGATTGCGGCGCCAGGATTTTTTTTGAGAATGGATCGTGAGAAAAGTAACAGTATCTCGTCGCCCCAAAGGATGTTGCCCTGATCGGTGATTATGCCGAGTCGATCTGCGTCTCCGTCGAAGGCGATGCCCGCATCGGCCTTCTTTTCCTTTACCAGCGAGATGAGTTCCTTGAGGTTTTCGGGGACGGTCGGATCCGGATGATGGTTGGGGAAACGTCCATCAGGTTCACAATAGAGTTCTGTAATCCGACAGCCCAAGCGGCGGAAAATGGGAAGGGCAAAGAGACCTCCGGTGCCGTTGCCGGCATCCACAACTATGTTCAATCCCTCGCGGATAACCACGTTCCGGACAAGATAATTCTGATAGGTGAAGGCGATGTCTCTGGCGCTAACATCTCCGGCAGTGACGGGATCATAGCTGCCTTTTTCCATAATTCTGCGCAGTTCCTGAATGTCGTCGCCGTAAATCGTATCCGGCCCGATACAGATTTTGAAACCATTAAAATCGGGAGGATTATGGCTGCCCGTCACCATTATCCCGCCGTCGACCTGGAAATGACGAATGGAAAAGTACAGCATCGGCGTCGCGCAGAGGCCGATATCGATTATAGAAATGCCAGTGTCGCTGACGCCCCTGCCGATGGTCTCGGCAAAGCTTTCCGAGCTAAGCCGGCAGTCCCTGCCCACGGTCATGGTCTTTACACCATGACGACGGGCGAATGTTCCAATCGCACGACCGAGATGATAAACAAAATCGGAAGTCAGATCTTTATCAACAAGACCTCTTACGTCATATTCGCGAAACACTTCTGTATTCACTATTCAGCTCCAATTTATGTTTCTCCTAATCATAGTGGACGATTCATGTCAATGAAGTTCCCTGGAATATTAGCTTGTGGTTTTCTATCGGAGAAAAGAGATAATATCCGATGCTTTATTGATAACCATATCCGCTCCGGCGCCGCTGAGTTCTGCCGCGCTTGCATGACCGGTAAGCACTCCGATAGCATAGGCGCCTACATCTTTGGCCAGTTTCATGTCCATCTCATGATCACCTACCATGGCTACTTTTACCGCCGGCAACGCGAATGCCTCCAAAACCTTTATCAGGTGATCCGGATCAGGTTTGACAAGCGGGGTCTCGTCACGGGTAAGAACAATATCCACAAACGAGAGGACATCGGGGAAAACGATATTTACGGCGTCCCGGCAGTTCCTGGTCACGATGCCAGTTTTTAGACTTCGCGCCCGCAGCTGGATCAACATTTCCCTGGTTCCATCGATGAGAGAACCACACCGGGCGGCATTAATTTCGATATCCTTTACCAGAGCGTCTGCCTGCTGAAAATAGATATTTTCCTGTCCGGGGAAATGATCGGCGATGAGTTGCTTTCCTGCGGATAGCATTTCCAGCACATAAAGGTCGCGAAGCCCGTCACAGGAAATACCAAAGCTTTTGAGCTGTGCCAAAACAGCCTTTCTCATTTCCGGGAAATCGATGGTCAAACTGGCAATAGTCCCATCGAAGTCAAACACAAAGGCCTTTAAGTCCGGGTAAGAAGGCATTGTTGTTGCCCTTTAGCGGTTCCCTGTAAGGTAGTCGGGATTCAGGGTTTTTTCTCTGATTCTTCGTGAATGCAGATCGGGAAGCTGAAAATCAAAAACAATCTGCAGGAAGCTCATGATGATATAAAAGGTAGCTCCCCAGAGAATTTCTTCGCCGTCGTCATCCTCATGAATCAGACAAGGGAATTCCCAGGGTCCCTGGTCGGGCGTCGGCAGTGTTTCCGAAGCCTGGATCATATACCTTCCATAAGAATCTTCCCTGAAGAAGTTTGTTAGTGGGATTTCGATGATTTTGTCCACCTCCGAGTTGGGAATGGGTGTCCAGTCATTCCTTACGATGGCGACGAGGGGAAAGATGGTCCTTCTAAAGAGGTGTAATGAATAAGTCGGTAAGGACCCCAGCAGCGAGACATGCAGAGGATTCAAATGCAACTCTTCCCATGATTCGCGGAGGGCATTGGCCAGAAATAAAGAGATTATATTTTTACTTTCGGAGGCGGCCACGGCACGGGCCGATCCGAAAGATAGCGGCGAGCAGGGCAAGACACCGCTTCTGATGAAAAAAAGACCGAATGCCCAATCGATAAGGGGATGAAGCATGCCTCCCGGACAACTGACATCACCGCCCTGGGCAATCAGGGGTGATCTTTTTATCAGTTGCAGCACCCATGCACCCGGTTCTCTCGGGTCGGATATGTGACCCCCGCGATGACACAAAAGAAGCAGGACCCCGGCGGCCAGTTGGCTGGCTTGGCCGGAATGGTTGTTATGCCTGATGTTTTGCCACTTGCGGGCAAAATCGCCGGCATAAGGAGCAAGACTTTTCCTGATCAAGAACGGTAGTCGATCGTTTTTATTTAAAAGGTTCAGATCCATATTTATCCTGTGTTTATAGTGTCATAGATCTTTCTTTCATACCAGCAGGAAAAGCTTGGCATCTCAATAAAACCGCAGTGACCTCCATGCCGCTGAATAGACAGATGAAGATTCTGTTGCCGTTTCAGGCCATGGAAGTCCTCAATAGGGACGACGGGATCATCCTGGGAAATCATGATCGTGGCGGGGATGGATAAACACGAAAAGACCTTATCTGTAAGCGTATAATGGCTGAAGTATTGACGATAGTCGCTAAAGTCAGGATAATAAGGCATGATGGCCTCGGTAAGTTCCATACAAGTCCTGATTTTCATCATGGCTCGGAAATCGTAAAGATCTGGGAAAAGCATCTCTTTCTTGAGCAGGGATCGCTTCCATTTCTTCAGAAAGTACCAGCGATAAATTGCGAGACCCTGATCGATTGCTAATGTTGACTTGTAAGGATCAAGGGCCGGACTGACGGCGAAGACATGGGACAAGGCGGGGATGATGCCTTCATGAGCATGTTTCAGGGCAATGCGGAGGGCGTAATTTGCGCCCAGGGAAAAGCCGACAATATAAAAATGGCCTTGCCCGCATAAACGAGCTATGTGCTGCATGGCGGTGAAGGTTTCAAGAATCAGGGCGCCGTGGAAAAGTCCTTCATTCAGGTGATGCGATTCTCCATGATCCCGAAGATTGAGCCTGAAAATATCAAAACCCCTCTGGAAAAAAAAACACGCCGTGGAGAGAATATACGTAGAATCGGCACTCCCCTCCCAGCCATGAATAAGGGCGATCAGACCGCGGCTGTTACCTCC
>JAPLJZ010000113.1 GCA_026388335.1 Deltaproteobacteria bacterium | reverse complement strand
GGTAAGTGGCCCCGGAAACGTATTCATTGTAGTAAAGATGCATATGCTCCACTTGACTCTTGAACCGCCAGTTCTCCAGGAGCAGGGTGATATCCTGCACCATGGGTGTGATTCCCGACGTGGACCCCGGCGTGGCGAGGGTTTCAAAAACCTTCTGTCCCTCGTCCTCCAAGATATCGGCCGTCCTCATCCCAATGGCAATCACGACCCGGTCTTCTTTTCTGACACCCGTCTTGTCCATTTCCTCCAGGGCGTGATGGACAACGATATTGTTGAACTGGCCGCAGAGACCCTGATCCGTTCCGAAAACAATGGCCCCGAGACGGGTTATCCGCCCGCCGGAGGGCGCAAAGGCGCCCTGGCTCTTTTTTAAAACGATCTGCAGGCCCATTTCGACGGTTCGGTTGTACTCGCTCAAGGACTCGACGGCCCGCTGATACTGGCGGATACTTACGGCAGCCAGGGCCTTCATCGTCTTCACGACGCCCAGGAGATCCTGGGCGCTCTGGATTTTTCGCTTCAGGGCTTCAGCGGTCAGCACTTTCCGGCTCCTTTCCATAAGATGATGCCGTTTCCGCAGCCACACGGGTGAGAATGTCCCGGTCCGCAGACCCGAGTTTTTCACCCGCACTGATCCGGGCGTTCAAATCGCCGTGTTTTTCCACCATGTTCTTACGGAGGTCTGTTTCCGCATCCCGGATCTTTTCCACGGCGACGACGTCATAACTCCCCGAGGTGACGGCCAGCAAAGCCGCGACCTGCTCCGCTACGGGGATGGGCTGATACTGGGGCTGCTTCAAGATCTCCCGGACCCGCCAGCCCCGATCGAGGACCTTCCTTGTTGCGTCGTCGAGACGGGTGCCGAAGCGGGAAAAGGTCTCCAGTTCTTCGAACTGGGAATAGGAGATCCGCACATCCCCCGCCACGGCCCGGTAGGCTGGAAGCTGGGCCTTACCGCCCACGCGGGAAACGGATTTGCCGACATCCACAGCGGGCAGGATGCCCTTCTGAAAAAGTCTTGGCGAGAGATAGAGCTGCCCGTCGGTGATGGAGATCAGGTTGGTCGGGATGTAACCCGAAATATCCTGAGCCTCGGTCTCCACGATGGGCAGGGACGTCAGGGAGCCGCCGCCGTGTTCCTTCCGGAGGTGAGTCGATCGTTCCAGGAGCCGGGAATGGATATAGAAGATGTCCCCAGGGAAGGCCTCACGGCCCGGCGGGCGTCGGAGCAGCAGGGACAACTCCCGGTAGGCCCGGGCATGATACGTAAGGTCATCGTAAATGATCAGGACATCACGCCCGGTGGACATGAAATATTCAGCCATGGAGGTGGCGGCGTAGGGGGCAATGAACTGGAGCCCCGGGGGCTCGTCTCCGGTGGCGACCACGACGGTCACATAGCTCATGGTTTTGTACTGTTTCAGGTCAGCGATGAGCTTGGCCACGTCGGAGGCCTTTTTCCCAACGGTGCAGTAGATACAGAGGACGTTTTTGTCGGCCTGGTTGATGATGGTGTCGATGGCGATGGCCGTTTTCCCCGTCTGGCGGTCGCCGACGATAAGTTCCCGTTGTCCCTGACCGATCGGAAAGAGGGCGTCGATCACCTTGATGCCCGTCTGGAGGGGAACCGTGACGGGGTCCCTGGCCATTACCGGCGGGGCCTCCCGTTCCACCGCCAACCGCTTTACCGACCGGATTTCCCCCTGGTCGTCCAGGGGACGTCCCAGGGCGTCAACCACCCGGCCGATCAGGGCTTCCCCGACGGGGACGTCGAGAATTCTGTCGGTGCGCCTCACCTCATCCCCGGCCCCCAGGTGCTCACTGGGACCCAGGAGAATGACACCGATCTCCTCCGGATCGATATTGAAGACCAGTCCCTGAAGATTACCGGGAAAGAGAACGACCTCGTCGGCCCGGATGTTCGGCAGGCCGCTGACCCGGACGATCCCGTAACCGACGTAATTGACGATGCCCACCTCGCGGTCCCGCAGTTCCGCTTCATGCTGGGAAAGGACGTTATCCATGGTTCGGAAGGCGCCGTCCAGAAACACCTTCAACTCCTCCTTTTCCGATACAATATCCTTCATGGTCTTTTCTCCTTGACGGCAATTGGTGGATGCGCTCCGCTTCATCCACCCTGCCAGTTCCGTTTACGTTTCCCCCTGTTGCGTTATCTCTTCATCGCTTCTTAAGGGCCCTATGCCTCCTATGTCCGCTCCTGCGCTTCCTCATAAAGGGCGGAGTAGAAGCGCTCCTCGATGGTGTCGAGGTAATCCTTCATGCTCCACGATATCTTGTGTCCGTCCGACCGCAATTCGCAACCGGAAAGAATGTCGTCTGATCGCACATATGCCACGTCCATATCCCCTGACAGGTAGCGGTGCAGGGTGTCATTAAGTCTCACCTGTGTCGCCGTGGGAATATCAAAGGCGCAGGTCACGGTTATTGTCCCTCCCTCCCGGGCGGGTCCCCGGAATTTGCCCCGCTCGTTTTCGTCCATGGTAGCGATGCGGGCCAAGAGTACCTCTACGATCCGCTCCTCGAGATTGAGATCGGCCAGATCCTTGAGGACCCTCCGGGTAGCAGCGTAGATTTGACGTCCCGCAAGCTGCCGGAGTTCGTGGAGAAAGTTATTCCGCTCTGCCCTCAGGGCTTCCGTCCATCGCACCTTGAGGTAATCGACCTCCTCGCGGGCCTTCTCCATCAGGCGCTCCCGGTAGGTCTCGACCTCCCGGCGGGCCTCATTGAGTGATTGCTCATAGCGTTCCTCCAGATCCTGGCGCTTCCTCTCGCAGTCCTCTGCCGCCGTCCGGGCATCCTGGCGGGATTGCTCGGCCTCCGCAAAGAGGGCGCCGATCTTCGCTTTCCGGGCATCTATGGCCCCGATGATCCGCCCGTAGAGGAATTTCTTCAGGAGAAACAGGAGGATCAGGAAATTGACGATCTGGGAGAAAAAGACGAACCAGTCGATATGCATGGATTATCCCCCCGCTTTCTTGATGACGTAAGCCCAGAACGGATTGGCGAACACCAGGATCATGGAGATAACGAAGCAGTAGATGGCGATGGATTCAATCATGGCGAGACCCACAAAAAGGGTCCTCGTCAGAGAGTTCCGCTCATCAGGCTGCTGGGCGATCGAATTCAAGGCGCCCTGCACCGCCCGGCCCTGTCCAAGCCCGGGTCCGATGGCGCCAATCCCCATACAGATACCCGCCGTAATAATAGATGCCATCGCAACAACGCTCACGCTGTCCATTTGTTGTGTCCTCCCTTTCTTTGTATGCTCTTAATGGTTTGTTGAATTAGGTTCCTTGGTTTGGGGTTCCGCTTCTTCATGCGACTGCGTGGCAGACGCAATGTAAACTATGGTCAGTACCGCGAAAATATAGGCCTGGATGATGCCGATGAGAAGGCCGAGGACCTGCATGACCACCGGGAAGAACAGGGGCGTGACGGCAAGCAGGATGGCAATAACCTTCTCGTGGCTCATGAGATTACCGAAAAGCCGGACGGCCAGGGCCAGGGTCCGGGAAAATTCGCCCATGACGTGAAAGGGAAAGAAGATAAAGGTCGGGCGAAAATATTCCTTGAGATATTCAATGATTCCCTGTTTGGAGATCCCATAGATCGGGACGGCAAAAAATACCATGATCGCCAGGGCCGCCGTGGTCGTCAGGGACGATGTGGGGGCGACGTATCCCGGGATGAAGGTGAAAAGGTTGGAGAACAGGATGAACAGAAAGAGGGTGCCGATAAAGGGGAAATAGGTATCCACATCATCCTTGACGACATCCCGGATCTCCGAGCGGATCGTTTCGACGAGGACTTCCAGCACACTCTGCCACCGGGTCATGGTCGGGTCTGATGACAGGTTCCCCGTAATAAGTATGGATCCGATGACCAGGACCCCCATGACCAACCAGGTATAAAGCAGAGTGGCGCTGATGGTGACGAACCACCACGAGAAGAGGATGACCTGGTCGGGACTGATCTGGTTAATGGCTACGACTTCCATAATACCGCTCCTTTAGGAGAAGGGCCGGGAACCCGCCCGAAACGTCGGACCAGCAAGGCCCGGAGGATCAAAAATCCCAACATGGCTGCCGCCAGCCGTTCCCAGGCGCCGTCCATGATGACGTAAAACCCCCCCAGCGTCAGGGTCATCCGCCCGATATAACTGTACAAAAGGATCCGAATGGGGCTCTGTGCATCGGGAAGCCAGGGTCATCCGCCCGATATAACTGTACAAAAGGATCCGAATGGGGCTCTGTGCATCGGGAAGCCGCTGTACCGTCTGCCAGAGTCCCGAGAAGTAGAGCAGGCCGATCAGGCTCCCGAGGATAAATGGGACGAGAAGTGTCGTAGCGGAAACCATGCGTTGATCCTTTCATTCAGTCGTTCCGTCGGAAAATATTTGCCGGCGAATGACCCTGTTGTAATCGTTCTCTCAGTCGTTGATGATGTTTTCCCGGGCTTTTTTCACCCAGTACCAGGCGTTGAGGCATCCCAAAGCCACCCCCAGGATCATCATCATCAGGGCCCAGGAAAACCGGCTTGGCCAGGCCCCGTCGATCCAGATCCCGATGGCCGTCCCGATCAGGGTTGGGATGACGACGGACCAGCCCACGATGCCGAATACGCCCAGACCGAACCAGATGCCCTCGTCCTTCTGGGATTTTCCCTTGATTTTCCTTGCCTCCTTGATGCCGACCTTTTTCGTGAAATCTTCGGCCTGCTTGCGGAGCCTTTCTCGTGGGGTCAGATGTTCTTCACTCATGTTTCAACTCCATGAAGCGGCGCAGGAGGTCCACTTCCAGTCTGGATGCGGCAGTGCGGGCCTTCTTTTCCCTCTCGTCGATCTCCCGGAACTGCATGATGACTACCTCTTTCAGATGACCGAGTTCGGCTCCCCGGAAGGCGTTGCGGGTCGATACCAGGATATCGGCCCCTCTCTTGATAATGGTGCCGACATCAACGGCCAGGTAATTATCCTCCCCTGCCTGGGTGGTATAGGAAAACACCCCAGGGACGAGGGCCGCCGTGAAATCAACGTGCTGCGGCATCAGGCAGAAGGATCCGTTTTCCGCCTCGGCCACCACTTTGGTTACCTCTTCGGTCAGAAAGATCTCAGCGGGGAGCAGGACTTTCATGTTCATGTGCGCTTGTCCTCATCCGGTTGTTGGATATTTACCTTTTCCTTCAGCGAAAAGGTTTCCTTATCACACGTTCACTTGCTAACTTCCTTCACCGCCTCGTCAATCGCGCCGATCATGTAGAGGGCGCTCTCGGGATAGTCGGCGAATTCATCGTTCAGTATCCGCTCGCACCCGTCTAGGGCGTCTTGGAGGGCCACCACCTTTCCTTCTTTGCCGATGAACTGTTGGGTGACGTAGAAAGGCTGGGTAAAGAAACGCTCCAGACGGCGGGCACGATACACTGTCCGCTGGTCCTCCCGGGACAGCTCATTGATGCCCAGCATGGCGATGATATCCTTTAATTCCTCGTAGACAGTCAGATTTTTACGGATTTCCTGGGCAATCCGGTAGTGGCGTTCTCCGGCTATATTCGGCATGAGCATCTTGGAGCCCGACTGCAGGAGGTCGATGGCCGGATAAAATCCTTCGCTGGCCCGCTTCCGTGATAAAACGATGGAAGCCGTCAGATGGCTGAAGGTGTGAGACGCCGAGGGATCAGTGAAATCGTCGGCGGGAACGTAAACGGCCTGGATGGACGTGATGGCCCCCGTAGTAGTGTTGCAGATCCGTTCTTCCAGCGCCGCCAGGTCGGAGGCCAGGGTGGGCTGATAACCGAGGCGGGAGGGGAGAAGACCCATGAGCCCCGATACCTCCTGGCCGGACTGGATGAAACGGAAGATATTGTCAATGAGGAGAAGGACGTCCTGCCGTTCGTCGTCGCGAAAATATTCGGCCATAGTGAGGCCCGTGTGACCGACCCGGAATCTCGCCCCGGGCGGTTCGTTCATCTGTCCAAAGACCATGACGGTATTGGGCAGGACGCCCGCCTCCTTCATTTCGCGATAGAGTTCCTCCCCCTCCCGGCACCGCTCCCCGACGCCGCAGAAGATACTGATGCCGTGATGGTGTCCCACCATATTATGGATCATCTCCGTGAGGAGCACCGTCTTGCCCACGCCGGCCCCTCCGAAAAGACCGGCCTTGCCGCCCCGCTCCAGCGGGCAGAGGATATCCACTGCCTTGATGCCCGTATCGAAGATTTCCGATTCGGTTGACTGCTGGGTGATGGGGACATGAACCCCGCGGATAGATCGGGTTTCAACGGTCTGCGGTGCTTCAATGTTGTCGATTGGTTCGCCGAAAACGTTGAAAACACGCCCCAACAGCCCTTTCCCGACTGGAATCATAAACGGCTGCCCCGTATCCGTGATGGTAGATCCCCGGGCCAGTCCCTGGGTCGGCGTCAGGGAGATCCCCCGGACGGTTTCCGCGTTGAGTTGGACCATGACCTCGATGCGCGTCCGGCTGTCCTCTCCGGCCAGCAGGACGTTTCCGATGTCCGGGAGAGATCCCGAGGAGAAGCGGGCATCGATGACACTCCCCCGGATGGAGACGACCGTTCCCTGATTCACTTGCGCTGCTGTATCCATGTATTCTTTTCCTCCGTCATCAATTGGCGGGTTTATAGAGTTCTTCGGCCTGAGTGATCCCTTCACTCAGGAAGGCCACGACGGTTCCAATAACGAGAAACATCGCTGCCCGGATAATATCATCGGTTAAGGGCATGCCCTTGAGAAAAAGCAAATGGCTCAGGAGCAGATATCCCCCCAGACCCGCGGCGACAAGAATGCCTTTTTTCTTCCACCAGATACCTGCCAAGACCACAGGAATATAGAGGAGGTGGGTGAAAATGATATTCTGGCCTAACACGGCATGACAATAATAGGTCAGACCAAAGGCGCCGAGGACCAAGGCGACCATGATGGCGGTCTTGTATGGCCCCTGTTTTGCCCCAAGGGAATTTTTCATGCGCAGGACATTCACGACGCCAAGCGTTTCTTCGATGCTTTGCCGGATCAATTCCTGGTAGCGCTGGCTGATGAAGAAAATGGCGTAGTCGAACATGAGGATGGTCCGGACGAGGCTGTCCACGGCCTGTTTCTGTTCTACGGCGGAGATGAAGATCGTCTGGAACTCGGCGTAGAGCCAGATGTGGCGCCTCATCATGATCAGGGCATAGAGAGCCTCGTTGAGGGGGATATCCCTTTGGTGCTGCTCTTCCGCGTACCGGGCAAAGTATTGCTGAGACGTATCCGCCGGTTTGTCGGTAAAGAACATCTGTCTGAAGTTGTCGTAGAATTTCACGCCGACAGGAACGAGGTTGTCCTCCGGGATGCCATGATAGGATGGGGTCCGGGGATTTTTTCTCACGTCCCTGGCCCATTGACGGGCAATGGGTTCGGCGTGGGTTTCAATAAGATTAACGAGTTTCAGAGAACCGGACAAAATCTTTGCCCTCCTTTTCTTTGCTCTCCCCTCAGGGGAAGGCTTGTTCTACGGCACTTATCAGGTGTTGGGCGCCTCGAACCATTCCAGCTTCATCAATTCGCGATATTTCTTTGTGATGAAGTACATGGCATAGTCGAACATGAGCATGGTCCTGGTAACGCTATCTATGGCCTGCTGTTTTTCTACGGCTGTAGAAAAAGTAGCCTGAAACTCTGCGTACAGCCAAATCTGCCGCCTCATCAAAATCAGGGCATAAACGGCCTCCTGCAAAGGGACTCCTTCTGTGTATCGCTCCGCTGCATAATTGGAGAAATATCCATTAGATGCCTCTGCAGGTTTCGGTTTCATAAACAAGTCCCGGAATCTGTGATAGAACCGCGTCGCCTGGGGTACAAGCTTTTCCACCGGCTTGTCGTGGTAAAAAGGTGTAAAGGGATTCTTCACCACATTTTTAGCCCATTGTTCGGCGATTCTTTCCGCGTGACTATCCACCAGATCAATCAATTTCATCGATGCGATCATACGCCGATCCCTCCTTTCTCTGTGGTTTTCCCCTACTTTTGACTTGTTATAGGAGCAAGGGGCGTACCACAAAGGATTACTTTCACGGTGATTTCTTATCAGCTTGATTTAATGGCATAATTATTTTATGGGCCTGCGATACGGTTCATCAGGCTGATGAACAAAAAGTCATCGCGTCGAAGGCCAAAAAATAACAGGCGCAAATAAAAAGCAATTACATCTATTATGTTAAGTGCTTGCGCACTACGACTAAAATGTCGCTCCCCTATGACCCAAAAGTCGCATTCTTTTAAAATCATGATATTGATGGAATCCATGTTTGCATGACTGAAAGGACTATGATACTTTACGTTCCTCTGATTTCGTGAACCTCTTGAAAAATTGCGCCTAAAAAGTGCAAAAGCGATTGGAGGTGATGATTAATGCCTATCGGGACATGAGCAAGATTAGGATCCATTCAAAAGTGAAAGAGATCTCCTGTTTTGAATTGCTTAAGAAACAATCATGTGGTTGGAGGCAAAGATCATCGTAATTACGGCGTATTTAAAGCTCCATTTGATGCCATGGCCCTAAAGGGAGGAGTGACTTATGAAGACAAAAATAAGTAAAAAGATTGATCCAAGTACGAGCGGCAAAAACCTGAAGAAAAAAAAAGAGTCATCTGACAGTCCTCACGAATCGGAACATCTGCTGCAAAGCATAATCCATGGTTTCTCCATTCCCGCTTTCGTGATTGGAAAAGACCACAAGGTTATTCACTGGAATAAGGCCCTAGAGCAACTGAGTAAAATCCCGATGAGTGAGATTGTCGGCACCAATGAGCAATGGAGGGCTTTTTATGCCGAGGAAAGACCCTGCATGGCGGATCTGCTCGTAAATCAATCACTTGAGAAAATACCTGAATGGTATAAGGGCGTAGCTAAATCGAAACTTCTTGAAGAGACTTTTGAAGCAGAGGGATTTTTCCCCGATTTGGGTATAAGCGGGCGCTGGCTCCGGTTCACCGCAGCGTCAATCCGTAATTCTCAGGGTATTTTAGTTGGCGCTATCGAAACCTTGGAAGATGTTACGGAACGTAAATCTACGGAACGAAGACTGGTCGAGAGCGAAAAAAGACTGAACAGCGTTTTCCAGGGTTTCTCCATCCCGGCTTTTGTGATCGGGAAGGATCACAAGGTCATTCTTTGGAACCGGGCACTGGAAAAATTGAGCAAAATACCAGCCGAAGATATGATCGGAACCGATCAGCAGTGGCGTGCCTTTTACGCTAAAGAGAGGCCCTGTATGGCCGATCTGCTTGTGGACAGTGCGGTGAAAAATATTTCCAAGTGGTACACGGGAAAATATCGAAAATGCGATGTCGATGAAGAGGCATTCGAAGCAACGGATTTCTTCCCCGAGCTGGGGAAAAAGGGACGATGGCTTCGGTTTACGGCCGCCGTAATCCGGGATAGCCAGGGAGAACTCGTTGGCGCTGTTGAGACCCTGGAAGACATTACGGAGCAAAAGCTGGCGGAGGCTGCCCTAAAAACAAGTGCGCCGAAGAAAGATTAGATTCCAGCATAAAATATTTGGTGTCCACTATTGACGACCGACCTCACATCGAATCATCGTAGTTTTAACGGCGCCCTGGATAGAGAAGAACTCGACCTGCTCATGGGATGCATCGGCGGCTCCCCAATCCCTGCCTTCGTCATCGACCGGGACCATCGGCTTGTCTACTGGAATCGGGCCCTTGAAGAGCTAAGCAAGATCAGGGCGGAAGAGGTAATCGGCACCAACCAGCAGTGGCGGGCCTTCTATAGCAGGCAACGACCATGCCTTGCCGATCTTCTGGTGGAAGAGGCTGTTGCGGACATCCCCCAGTGGTATGGGAAGAAATACATCGAATCCCCTCTCATCGAGGACGCCTATGAAGCAACGGATTTTTTCCCCGAGTTAGGGGAGAGTGGGCGCTGGCTGCGCTTTACCGCCGCGCTTCTCAGGTATCCCCAGGGACCCATCCTGGGGGCGGTAGAGACCCTGGAAGACATTACGGAGAGCAAGGCGGCGGAAGCGGCCCTGTTGAAGGCGCATGAAGAGCTTGAGATGCGGGTCCGGGAAAGGACCGCAGAGTTAGCCATAACCAATCAGATCCTGCAGCGTACTACGGATCACTTGTCCCTGCTGCTGGAGTCGCTTCCCATCGTTTCTTATACCCGCAACACCGCGGGGAAATATGAAATGACTTTTGTGAGCCATTCTGTGGAGGAAATCACAGGTTATAGCCCCTCGGACTTCACAGACCATGCTGTTTTCTGGCAGAACCAACTCCATCCCGACGATCGTCACCGGGTGATCAAGGCCCTGAAGGAAGCCAGCGGCGAAGGAATGCGGCATTGCGAGTACCGTTTCCGTGCCGCCGATCAAACCTACAGATGGTTCTCCGATTTCTGGCGCCTTGTCCGGATGCCGGACGCCCCGGTCACCTATTTCGTCGGCATCTGGCAGGATGTGACGGAGGAAAAGCGGATTCGCCAGGAAAATGAGTTACGTCTTCAGCAGATAATCCAGACCCACAAACTGACGGCCCTCGGGGAAGTGGTGGCGGGCGTCGCCCATGAGATCAACAATCCCGTCAGCTTTATTTCCTACAACATTCCCCTCCTGGAGGAGATCTGGGATACCCTGGAGCCGGTTTTCATCGATCAAGATGCCTTTGCCCAAGTTTGTGAACAAAGAGGGGTTACCCGTACAGAGGTCGTGCAGAATATGCGGGAGATCATTCATGCCTTCAAGATAGCCTCGAGCAGGATCAACAGGGTCATTACGGGACTGAAGGAATTCTCCCGGAGCGATGACATGGCTGAGAAAAAAGCAGTCCAGGTGGCCGATGTCATCCAGGGCGTACTGGTTATTGTCGGAGGCCAGATGCGCAAAACCGTATCCGTCATCGAACAGAAGATTGAGCCCGGTCTTCCTGCGGTGCGGGGACATTTCCAAAAACTCGAGCAAGTGATGACCAACCTCCTGATTAACGCCCATCAATCCATATCGCCGGGGAGAAAGGGGAAGATCACCATTACCGCCCGGCATCTCCCCCGTCTCGACGCCGTTGTTGTAGCGATAGAAGATAACGGCAAGGGCATGGCCAGGGAGACTATGGACCATATCTTTGATCCTTTTTTCACTACCCGCCGGGATTCCGGAGGAACGGGGCTGGGGCTGTCCATATCTTACGGCCTGATCAAAGAGCATGGGGGGACGATCAGTGTCCTTTCCCAGACCCGCGTGGGAAGCCGCTTTTCTCTTTATTTACCTACGGAAGGACAAAATATGCCGGCGATGAATCCGCTGCTCCTCTGTATCGATTCCGATGCGGCCTTCCTCAAGGATATGGAAGTGCATTTCCCGGGGGCCGTTACCTGGCTGGTCAGGTCGCCGGATGATGAGGATCCGATCCTTCAATATCTTAATGATTATCCGGAAGTGGATTGGGTGATATGCGCCCGGGAACTCAAGGACATAAACGGCTGGCAACTCCTGGCATCCATCAAGAAACGTTACCCCCTCCTTTACACTGCCTTGTATGGATCGGGCAGCGAAAACCGGCAGGCCGATCCGGACCCCAACTTCATTCCTTCCTTTACGATTCAAAAACCTTTTGATATGGATAAATTACAAAAGATGATCCAGGAAGCGGGGAGACAGCGTTTATGAAAATTCTGATCGTGGATGACGAAGAAATATCCCTTACCTCGGTACGACGGCTGCTGAAATGGCGGGGTATTCGTGATGTGGATATCTGCGACAACGGTCAGGATGCCATGCGCAGAATCCGGGAAAGAGACTATGATATCGTCCTT
>JAPLJZ010000017.1 GCA_026388335.1 Deltaproteobacteria bacterium | reverse complement strand
GGGACGGCAGGGTTTGTGCAGATTTCTAATCGGAGGCAGGTAATTATCCGCCAGGCAGGCTAAGGCGATGGCCAATTCTACAGCCCCGCAGGCGGCGGCGAGGTGTCCGATCCATGATTTGAGGGCGATGACGAATGGTTTGTTGCCGCTACCGAAGATGCGCGCGATAAGAGCCGCTTCCATCCGGTCATTGAGCTGTGTCCCCGTGCCGTGGGCAGATACGACGTCTATTTGGAAGGGATCCAGGGACGCTTCGGCCATGGCCTTACGGACCGCTTCCGCTTCGTGTTTTCCCTCCGGGTCGGGGGCCGTCATCCCGCCGCCGCCGAAGGTGCTGCCGAAACCGCAAATCTCCCCAAGGATACGGCCGCCCCGCCGTCGGGCGTGTTCCAGTTCTTCGAGGAGGAAGAAGGCCCCCCCTTCGCCGGGGACAAAGCCGGCTCTCTCTTCATCGAAAGGACGGCTCGCGCTGTCGGGGGCGCCAGCGCGCCGGGAAAGGGCCTGGGCTTTTTTATAGGCCAGGATACCGCCGGGATGCAGGCGCGAGTCGCCGCCGCCGGTCAGGGCAACGTCGAGATACCCATCTTTAATCTTGCGGAATGCCTCGCCCATGGCCTGCAAGGACGCGGCACAGGCGCCGCCGACGGTAAGATTTTCACCGCGGATGCCCAACAGGTCGGCTGTGACGGCAGCGGCTGTGTTCGGTAGAAACCTGAGTATCCACAGGGCCATCAGATCCCGCCGGTCCATCGCGCCGCCCCGGATATCCGGGAACTCCCCCCCGATATCGAGATTCGGTCCCGCGCCGACGAAAAGCCCGGCCTTCTGCAGTGAATCCGGAGCGATGCCGGCATCTTTAACGACCCTCAGGGCAGCGGCCACACTGAACTGCGCCCCCCGGTTGAGATAACGCCTTTCTTTGCAGGGACCCGTATAATCTCTGATATCGAATTCCCGGACCGGGCAGACGACGATGTCTTCATCGACCGGCGACCTGGCAAAGGCCGTCCGGTCCTGCCGGAGATGCGCAATGATCTCCGGGGGGCTCGCCCCTAAGGAAGAGATAACGCTTGCGGAGGTGATGACGACCCTTCTCGCCATGCTCAGATCCTGCGGTAAATATCGGCGACAGGCGTTCTCTCCGGGGCGGCCGGGCTTTCGTCGGGGAAGCCGGCGGTGACAAAACACTTGATCCCGATTTCCTTTGTCCCGAAGATAATGCCCGCATCCTCTATAAAGGCCAAGGGCGCCGTGAGAATGCAAGCCCCCAAACCAAGCTCCCGACCCTTGAGCATAAATCCCTGTAGGGCCATACCAACGGATATGTCCTGATTCGTGACGTCTCCTTTATCGCCGCCGCTGATTCCCGCCTGACGCAGATGCCTGGAAAAGCTCCCCTCCGGGCTGACCGTGCCGACGGCGAAGAGGACCGGGGCTTGGAAAATGAACTCCGAAAAGCGCCAATAGGCGTTGATCCAATTCCTCAGCCGTTTGGGCTGGCCGCAAGCGGCGGCTTTATCTAAAAGCCGCTCCCTGCCGCTAATCATTGCTTCTTGAAGCCGAAGTCTTATTTCGGGAGACTCGATGCGGATAAACCTTACGGGCTGGCTGTTCCGGGGGGAAGGAGCCCACGTCGCCGCCAGGATCATGCTCTCCAGCCAGGCTTCGGGGGGAGCGGCCTGGGTGTATCTTCTGATGCTGCGCCGGCCCGCCAATAAGTCGTCAAGTTCTGTCATATTATTAGTTTTTACCGTGCCAAGCGACGTAGCTGAGGATATCCTTCACCCGGAGAACCGGCCCTCCTCCCATATCCGCGAGGATTTCCGCTATCCTGACGACGGTGAGGGCGGGATATTTTTCCGCCAGATAACCGACGGCGTCTCTTCCCTCCCCCGCCGCCGTGCGGAGATGAAGCCTCAGGGTGCGGAGGAAGAGTTCGTCGTCATTGACTTCGATATTGAACCTGGAATTAATCGCCACCGAAAGCTCAAGCAGGTCTATGGACTCCGCTCCCAATTCCCTTATCAGGTAGGTTTCCGGCGTGATTTCCCGTCCTTCGATATCAAGGATATCGGCGAGTATTTTCGTGCTTTCTGCTAATATATCCATTTTAGTTTCCCTATGGTTTATTTGCAGGCCGTCAGCCCGCCGTCCATGGTCAATTCCGTGGCATTGAAGCCCCCGGCGCTCTCGGAAAGGAGAAAAAGGATGGTTTCGGCCACTTCGCTCTCGGTAAGGAATCTCCCGGTGGGGACCAGACGCAATGCCTCATCGCCATGAGCTTCCAGGTAAGCCTTCCCCCGGCCCGCCCGAATATAGCTGGGGCGCAGGGTGACCGCGGTGATTCCCTTTCTTCCCAATTCCAGTCCGAGATTTCTGTAAAGGGCCTCGGAAGCCAATTTCGCTGCGGCGTAGAACCCCTGACCGGGGTTGGTTCTCCCGGCGGCGACGGAGGAGATGAAAACGAATCGCCCTTTTTTCCGTTTCACCATGATCCTCGCAACCTTTTTCAACAGCTCCGCCCGGAAGGAAACATTATCGTTGAAATATTGATAAACTCGCGCCTCATCGGCGGCGGCCACGTAACCCTCAAAATCCCCCTGGACAAAATCCACGACAAAATCAATCTCGTCTCCCCCTTGGGCAAGGAGGGAGGCCAGAGAGTCGCGCTCGCCGAAATCGAGATAACAGGCGCCATAACTTCCCCCCCCGGGCGACAGCCGTTCGGCGATCTTTTTCTGACCTTCTTCATTGCGAAAGGTCAGGAGGGGATATATTCCCGCTTCCATCATGGCGGCAGCCAGGGTGAGGGCCAGATCGCAACTGCCACCCAAAACAAGGGCTTTTTTACCGTGAAAATTGAGGATCATTTTCTGATTGTTCCCATAACCAGAGTTTTGCTTCCTTTATGCAGGCGGCAGATAAGCCGGTCCGCAAGGACCTCCAGGCTGAAGGGATATTCACCGGGGGTCAGGAATTCTCGAAAACCGAAATTCTCCAGTTGACGGCACGGGAAGTCCAAACAGAGTTGTCCTGCCGCCTCGAGAAAAGCATGAACTATCAGGCTGCCCGGAACGACGGGATTCCCCGGAAAATGGTCGGCGTAGATCCGGTCGGCGGGGTCAAAGAAGAACGTCCCTGCGAACATATCCTTATTACCGGTTGCCGGTGAGGTCATGACGGGGTCTGTCCTTCCGTAACCGTCCGTATGGACCGGCAAGTAACCGCGCAGAGCCGGTCCAACTGGTCCGCCGTGATGGAAAGGGGCGGCATCAGGACGATGACGTCGCCTAGGGGCCGGATGATCACACCATGCTTCCGCGCCTCCTTGATCACCCGGTGGCCGATCCGCTCCTCGGGGGAATAGGAAGCCTTCGTTTCCTTGTCCGCCACGAGCTCAATTCCCACCATAATCCCCCGCTGACGGACCTCACCCACATGGGGCAGGGAAGCGAAAGGTTCGAGATCCCGGGTGAAACGGGCGATTTTCCCCTGAAGACCTTCCAGAATTCCTTCCTTTTCAAAAAGCTCCATACTGGCAAGGGCAACGGCGCAGGCCAGGGGATTGCCGGTAAAGGTATGGCCGTGGAAAAAGGTCTTGAACTCCTCGAATTTACCCAGAAACCCCTCATAGACCTCTTCCGTTGCGAGGGTGGCGGCCAGGGGCAGGTATCCCCCGGCAATGCCCTTGGCGACGGCCATGATGTCCGGGGTGATTCCCTCCTGATCGCAGGCAAACATCTTGCCTGTCTTGCCGAAGCCAACGGCCACTTCATCGGCAATCATGAAGATCTTATGTTCCGTGCACAGCTCCCTGACTCTCTTCAGATAACCGGGGGGCTGCAGCAGGATACCCGCGGCGCCCTGGACAAGGGGTTCGATGACAAAGGCGGCCGCCTCATGGGCATGCCTGATTACGGTCTCCTCCAGATTATGGAAACACTCGCAGGCGCAGGTTTGACGGTTCTTTCCGAAGGGGCAGCGGTAACAGTACGGGGACTCCACCTGAAACGTAGGGAAGAGAAGGGGTTTGTAGGCGGCATGGAAAAGATCGATCCCCCCCACGCTTACGGAGCCGATAGTGTCGCCGTGGTAGGCGTTTTTAAGGGTAATGAATTTGGTCTTGCGAGGATCGCCCTGGGCAGCCTGCTGATGGTATTGAAAGGCCATCTTGACGGCGATCTCGACGGATGTCGAACCGTCGTCCGAATAGAAGACCCTGGTCAAACCCTTTGGGGCGATTTCAATGAGTTTTTTCGCGCACCGGATGGCGGGGACGCTGGAGAGCCCGAGCAGGGTGGAATGGGCGATCATGCCCAGTTGTTCAATGAGGGCGGCATCTAATTCCTGCTTCCGGTGGCCGTGCACATTGGTCCAGAGGGAGGAAACGCCGTCAAGATATTCATTGCCATAGGTGTCCCGGAGCAGGCAACCTTCCCCCGCGGCGATAACGAGGGGTGTCTCCCGGCCGTATTCCTGCATCTGAGTAAAGGGATGCCAGATATATTTCAGGTCATCCGCTTCCAACTGCCTGTTTGTTTCCATATCAGTTTTCATCTTTGGCAAGGTTAAACTCCTTAATCATTTCCATATCCATGGCGGCGCTTCTTCCCTGAGTCGTCAGATAATTGCCGATCATGACGCCATTGGCGCCGGCGGCGAAGATCCATGACTGATAATCACGCAGGGTCACTTCCCTGCCGCCGCAGATGGTAATGTCTTTCCCGGGGTTGATGTAGCGGAAAAGGGCGATGCTCTTCAGGGCCTCAAGCGGAGGGAGGAGCGGCCTGTCTTCCAGCCTGGTGCCGGGGATTGGGTTCAGGAAGTTCAGGGGAATTCTGTCCACATCCAGTTCTTTCAGAGTGAAGGCCAACTCCACCCGCTGCTCCCACGTCTCACCCAGGCCAAGGATACCTCCGCTGCATATCTTCATTCCCGCGGCTTTTACATGGGCAATGGTTTGCAGATCTTCATCATATTCATGGGTCGTGCAGATGGCGCTGAAATAGCTCCGCGCCGTTTCCAGATTGTGGTGAAAGGTCGTAATTCCGCTCTCCACAAGCCTGCCGGCCATGGATGGGGTCAGCATGCCAAGGGAGGCGCAGACGGCCAGGGGAGTCTTCTCGCGAATGATTGTCGCCGCCCGGCAGATCCGGTCGATCTCTTCATCGTTCAGCATATAGCCACTGGTGACCATGGAGTATTTAACGGCCCCGGCCTCGCACATGCTTATAGCTGCCCGGACCATTTCGTCTACCGTCATCAGCGGATAAGTGGCGATGTCCGTCTTGTGATGGGCCGACTGGGGGCAGAAGGCGCAATTCTCACGGCAAAAGCCGGACTTGGCGTTGATGATGGAGCAGGTGAATACGGAGTCCCCCTTGAATTTCCTCCGGATGCTGTTCGCACCCATGATGAGGTCAAGGGTATGCTCCGGGGAAATGGTGAAGAGTTCGCATGCCTCTTCATAAGAGAGAAAGTCGCTTCCCTCTTTAACGATCTTTTCTGCTGTATTAAGGAGTCGCTTATTGACCATAATGCTATAATCCGACAGTTATTTATTACCCGTTCCGAACGGATGGGACGGTCTAACAAATAGGACGGGCATTGTCAACCGTATTTTAATGGCAAGGATGACAATATCTTTGAAAGGGTTTACGCCATGAAGGGAATACTGTTAACCCAAATTCATGACCTTTTGCTAAAATCGGCGAGGAGCTTCCGATCATAAAAGATTCCTCGAGTTTTTCCTGCCCAACCAAATCTATACAGACAGCTTCAAAACCCACGCATATTTAAATCGGATCTTGCTTTTTTCCCGGGACCGCGATAGAGGGATTTTCAACGGGGGTGCCTTTGTTCGATAGAGGCTGAGAGATACCCTTTGAACCTGATCCGGGTCATGCCGGCGTAGGGAGCGATTCATGAGCCATGGGACTTTTTATCCTCAGGGGCCGTTCCTCCTCGTCAGAGTAGGGATGGCCCTTTTCTTATGGGAAAGCGGATGAAAACATGGAGATCATAGACCCTTTGGAAAGACACCACTGCCTGGAGAGCCTGGAAGAAGCCGTCGAAAGGCTGCGAGAAGTGGGTGGTGTTGCCATTATCCCGGAGGTCCAGTCCAACCTCGCCTTCGCCCTCCCTGGCGCCCGCGGGATCGAGGAGGTCGCCGCCTTTCCCGGAAGGATCATCCGGGTGGGAGATACCATTGCCACGATATGCCGGCCCGCATTCGGCGCCTCCCGGCATATTGCCGGGATCATTCTCACGGTCCTCCGCTACGATGGGGAATACCGGGCGGCCATGAACATACGTTTCACAGAGGAGATCGTCCAGGCCTGCCTATGGTTGGGATACGACGTCGATTCCTTCGACCGGGGCAAAGAACCTCGGGACCTGAAGGAGCGGGAAGGATCTTCGCTGGAGTGGGGAACCAATCACTGCCTCTCCCGGCGTCCGACAATCCCCGACATCATCTTCGACCGGGGCGATGTGGGAAAGGAACCCATGGTCCGTGTCTTGGGCAAGACCCCCCAAAACGTCACCGAGAAAGTCATAAAGATCATTCACTGCATGAAATAATACATTACCAAAGGAGAGAGATCCATGGAATTGAACGAAATTACCATTACCCGGGCCATCATCGAACGGTTTACGGAAAAATTCCTGGCCTGTACGGAAGTGGATGTGGCCATCGTGGGTGGCGGTCCTGCAGGACTCGTCGCCTCTTACTATCTGGCAAAGGCGGGCAGAAAGGTCGCCCTTTTCGAGCGAAAGTTGAGCATTGGCGGGGGCATGTGGGGCGGCGGTATGATGTTCAACGAGATCGTCGTCCAGGAAGAGGCCAGAGAAATCCTGAATCTCTTCGGAATAACGAGCCGACCCTATGAAACGGATTATCATACGGCGGACGCCATTGAGGCGGTCTCCACGATCTGCTCATATGCTGTCAAGGCCGGGGCGAAGATTTTCAACTGCATGTCCGTAGAGGACGTCATGATTCGTGAAGGCCGGGTGACTGGCCTCGTTATAACCTGGTCCCCCGTGGAAATGGCGGGGCTCCACGTGGACCCCATGACCATT
>JAPLJZ010000032.1 GCA_026388335.1 Deltaproteobacteria bacterium | reverse complement strand
TTCCCAGGGTGCATAATTTCCTTGTGGCTGAAGGCGCGCGGGAGCAGGTGACGCTAATGGCCAGCGGCGGGATACGCAACCCCTACGATGTCGCCAAGGCCATCGCCCTCGGCGCCGACGGCGTTGTCATCGGTACGGTGGCAATGGTGGCCTTGGGCTGTGTCCGATGCAATCGCCGTTCGACGGGTCGTCGGTGTCCCCGCTGTATCGCAACGACAGATAAGATGCTGGCATCCAAAATAGATCTTGAATGGGGAGCCCAGCGGTTGATTAACACCTATAATGCCTGGAGAAACGAAATCGTCAGTATTCTCCGTCGGTTGGGCTTGAGAAGCGTATCCGAACTCAGGGGACGTTCCGATCTCCTGATGCATCTGGATTATACGAATGTAGTTGTGGAGCATGAAGCGTGAATAACGACCTGATACAACGACTGATAGACTCTAAAAAGAAACTGATCGACGGATTCAATCTGCCGGCAACGGTCAGGAAGAGCGAAGAAGAGGGAGGGTGCGGTGTTGTCGGTTTCTGTTGTACCGAGCCCGTCCCCGGCAAACATATCTATGAGCCCTCAAAGCAGATGCACAACCGTGGGAATGGGAAGGGCGGCGGCATCGCGGCGGTCGGATTCGTACCGGAGCAACTGGGTGTCAGCCGCGAGCTTCTGGAAGATCATTACATGCTGCATATTGCCTTCCTTGAGCCGGATGCCAAGGACGACGTCGAAAATGGCTTTATCCTTCCTCATTTTGATGTTGCCGCCTCGTGCATGCTCGCTACGGTTGACGACTGGAAAACGATCCCGGGACTGGAAGTGAAACCACCCGATGTGTGCCGCTATTTCGTGCGGGTGAAGAAAGACGTCCTCGATCATTTTATCCTGGATCATAAACTTGGGAACATAGACCGTCGTGAAGCCGAAGACGAGTACGTCAATCAGAACAGCTTCAAGCTCAACCAGATGCATTACTCCGCCGTCGGCGACAAAAAGGCCTTTGTCCTCTCTCACGGCAGAAACATCATGATTCTCAAGGTGGTCGGGTTTGCCGAAGCCATTGTTGATTATTATAAAGTCAGGGACCTGTGCGCCCATGTCTGGATCGCCCACCAGCGCTTTCCGACCAAGGGACGTGTCTGGCACCCGGCCGGGGCTCATCCTTTTACCGGCATCAACATCGCGCTGGTCCACAACGGGGACTTCGCCAATTATCATTCCGTGACCGAGCACCTGCTGCAGCGACACATCCGGCCGCAATTTCTCACCGATACGGAGGTATCCGTCCTACTTTTCGACCTTTTAAGCCGGACATACCATTATTCCCTCGAACACATTATCGAAGCCCTGGCCCCCACCTCGGAGTTGGACTTTGACCGCCTTCCGGAGGCAAAGAAGAAATTGTACCGGGCAATACAGGCCACGCACATCCATGGTTCTCCCGACGGCCCCTGGTTTTTTATTATTGCCCGGAACGATATTGCCCAGGAACAGTTCCAGCTTTTAGGCATCACGGATACGGCCATGCTGCGTCCCCAGGTTTTCGCCTTCGTTGACGGGGAGGTGCAGGTCGGGCTCATCGCTTCGGAGAAGCAGGCTATTGACGCTACGCTGCTCAGCCTTTCTAAGGACGATATCCGGATATGTCCCGTTGCCGACCGTTTCTGGAACGCCCGCGGCGGCAGCCATACCGACGGCGGGGCCTTCATTTTCAATCTCACCCGGGAGTCCGGCAGGTTGCGGATGACATGCACCGATAAATTCGGCAAGCCCATTTCGCTGCCGACGGGTACCGAACCGTATGATTTCGCATCGGAAACTTATCTGAATCATAAAGTGGACGCCGGTACTGAAAAGAAGATCAGGGATTTAACGGAAAGTGATGCCGTGGGTCTTTTCCGGTATCTTCGCGATCATATTTCCGCCTGGAGTTATGACGAGCTGCGCGCCGTTTGCCGCATGATTACGGAGAACGGAAAAAATACGAATACGTTTGATATCGCGATGAAATCACTGACCATGCTCAATGATTACCGCTATCCGACCGGGACAAAGAAACGAAGCCATGTCCTCCATATCCTGAGAAGCGAGCTCACCAGGCTGTTTCAGGGTTCTCCCCGACTTGATCATGATCAGGATGCCCCCGGCAACAGCTACCGATTAATAGACTTCGCTTCCCGCGGTGCGTTACGCGCCCCGAAGCAGCATGAAACGACCCTGGTAATCAACGCCTTCGGTTTCCCTCCGGAAGGGGATCAGAGCGATGCCTCGCTCCTGATGGACGCTTACATGAAAGGGTGGCGGCGTTTTATTACCTTCGGTTGCGTCGGCCAGCGGTATATCGGTAATGGGCTCGGACCCGAGACCGACGATGTCGTCATCGATGTTTATGGCAGTTCGGGCGACTACCTGGCTTCCGGAATCGACGGGATGACGATT